>JBHAFO010000084.1:0-5559 GCA_041856145.1 Alloprevotella sp. | reverse complement strand
CTCTATGTGCATCCCGACGATACGACTGCTATGGCAACCCACCTGCAACGCTTGGTCGCCTCCCCTGCAGAAAGCGCCGAACGGGCTAAGAAAGGCAAGGCGTATGCCCAGCGTTTCCTCAACAACCAGCAAGCCAATCGCCTGCGTACGATTTACGAGCAAGTGGTAAGCGCGCACCGACACCGATCTACGCAGGAGTAATCCACAGCAGTGGCATCGTCTGTTTGTCCAAGTGCTTGTGCGTAGACCATATTATATATTAAGGAGAAGAGAACCGCCTCTTCTCTTTTTTATTGCGGTTGTTTGAACGTAATCCAGCGTCTTTGTTAGATGAAAATAGGGCGCGCTGTCCCTATCTCTCTTTGCTAAGTTTCGGGGAGGGTGGGGAAGCCAAGAAGTAGCTTTTTCTCTCTTGCTTTTTGAGCACAGAACAGGTTTTCCCCTTGAAGAAGTACGTGTAGCAGTAAGAAAAACTTTTTTCCTGTGCCAACAAACTTCTCTCCCTGCGCCAACATTTTTGCCTGCAGGCGTAGGAAAAGTTTAGTTTCCACTGATAATTATATAATTTGCACTGATAATTATATAGTTTCCACTGAGTTTTACATAATTATCAGTGATAACTAAACTTTCTTACCGCCTCCAGCAGAAAATCTTGGTGCTTGTAGGGAAAAATCTCTGCGCCTCTCGTGAAAAATCCGAGCCTTGATGCACAACCAAACTCCAAATAATCTGTATATTTGCGGTAAGACGATGAAATAGATAATATGATACAGAACGCACGGACGACTATTGTTTTTTGCCTACACCTGCTTGCCCTTTGTTTTTCGATGGGGGCAAAGGCACAGCGTGTGCAGGCTGTAGAGCCATTGATGCGCACCGTGCGACAAGATTTCGGGGTTTTCAATGCCTATTGTCCTTACTATACTGCTACCGATGGCACGGTGAGTAGTCAGCGCACTGCTGTGGGCTGTGTGGCAACCGCCATTGCGCAACTCCTGTCGCACACAGGACGGGTAATCACTCTTCAAGATACTCTCCACGGCTGGACAACGGCAAATTATACCATTCCCGATGTACTTCCAGGAACGACGATTGACACACGCCTTATCCGTGATGTTTACGAAGAGGGGACTTACACTCCTGCCGAAGCCGATGCAGTGGCGTTGCTCTCTTACTATGCCGGCGTGGCAGTTCGGATGAAATGGGGCTTGCGCGAGAGTGGAGCCTCCGTGCGCCGTGCAGAAACGCCCCTGCGCCAAGCTTTTGGTATGCCCTATGTGCATTATTTGGAGCGGTACGACTATCGTCCCGCCGATTGGCGCAACCTCATTGTTCGGGAGCTGCAGGCAGGGCGTCCAATCCTGTATGCTGGTTATTATACGCACATGGGCGGGCATGCTTGGGTCATAGATGGGATAGATGCCAACGGCAATGTGCATTGTCGATGGGGCTACAATGGACATTACGATGGTTATTTCGATTTAGACCATCTGACCTTCTTTGAACCTTTGACGGATACAACGGCAAATAGTCTTCCCTTTGGTTTTTATACGAATCACCACATGATTATCCTCAGTGCCGACTCCGTGTTAGAACCCCTGCCTGAGAAACGTCACAGAACGGGGAAAGAGGTTGTTGTTACGGATTTCCAGATCCTCAAAGCGCCCATCGTTGGCGGTTTTACCCCTTCTCGACTGACAGCCCGTAACGTTTCGGCTGAGGCGATCAGCATCACCTACGAACTCTTTACCAATCTGCCCACCGACACTGCGCTATTTCGTCAAGGAGACTACGTGGCATTAGCAGCCTTGAATCTTGAGCCAGGCGAAGAGAAAAGCATAGAAATTCCCCTGCGGTTCGACGAGGCAGGCGAGCGCACGTTGCGTATTTCGCCAGACGATAGTACCATTGTGCACGAGCAGGCTCTTAGCATTGTCGCTGTGCCTAAGCCTGTGTTCGAGATAGACAGCGTGCGGATTGTGCAAACGGCTGATGACGAAATAACGATAGACGTTCCTCTCACAGCCCCTACGACCAACGCGGCGCATACGGGTAACTACCTTTTCCTCGAACTCATTGAGGGCGCAGTGGAAGAAGGGGAAGAGGGCACACGCCACCTGAAATACATTTATTTAGAGCCAGGTGAGCGTGCCGTGGAGCAGTTCCGTTTCCGGGGCTTGCGCACCGACACGACTTATACGCTCTTGGTGCGTAACGAATGGCCTGTGGTGCAAACCCGAACGGTGCACGTGCATTCAACGACAGGCATCCGCTCGCTCAGCACACAGCCCAATAGCGACACTGAATACTACGACCTCCACGGTCGGCGCACCCTCTTGCGTCCACAATCGCTCCGCAAGGGTAGCGTAATTATTAGATAGAAGAAATAGATAGCAATGACAGAAATAATCACCCATCCGATACAACTGACAACAACGCTTTTAGCGACCATGGATGGCGAGACCCAGCAGATTGATGAGGCTTTCACTGGCACATTGAAGCAACACGGCGATAATTTTCTTCTCACTTACGAAGATCCCGAGAATAAGGGACACGCCACGGTGAAAGTCGCTCCTAACGCTTTGGTCATCAATCGGCAGGGTGAGGTCTCTACGTTGCTACGCTTCTCCCTTGGCGAGCGTGAACACGCTCATTACCAAATTGCCGAAGGAGGTTTGGCAATCGAAACCGAAACCTCAGACTTCCTCCTCGAAGCCGAAAACGAGGGCGGAAAGGTGGAGGTCGCGTACACTTTATATATCAACGGACAATACGCATCCGACAATCGTTTAACCCTTAATTGGACTTTATGATACGCTCCTACATTGCAGAAAACGAAAGCCGTTTTCTTGAAGAACTTTTTAGCCTGATCCGTATTCCCAGCGTTAGTAGCGACAGCACTCGCAAAGGCGAGATGCTCCGCTGTGCCGAACGTTGGAAAGAACTCCTGCTCTCGGCAGGCGTAGACCGTGCGGAAATTATGCCATCGGCAGGCAATCCCTTGGTTTATGCCGAGAAGATTGTTGATCCACAAGCTAAGACCGTGTTGGTTTATGGGCACTATGACGTGATGCCTGCCGAGCCTCTCGAATTGTGGAAAAGCGCACCCTTTGAACCCGAAGTGCGCGACGGACATATCTTTGCTCGCGGAGCAGACGACGATAAAGGTCAGTCGTTCATCCAAGCCAAGGCTTTTGAGTTTCTCGTGCGCCACAACCTTTTGCGCCACAACGTGAAGTTCATTCTCGAAGGTGAAGAAGAAATTGGTTCGCCCTCTTTGGAAAGTTTCTTGGAGGCACATAAATCTTTGCTCCAGAGCGACATCATTTTGGTGAGCGACACCAGTATGCTCAGCAGAGACTTGCCTTCGCTCACTACAGGCTTGCGTGGCATTGCTTACTGGGAAGTAGAAGTGACAGGACCTAACCACGATCTCCACAGTGGACACTTTGGTGGTGCTGTGGCTAACCCCATCATCGTTCTCTCGGAGATGTTGGCAAAAATGATCGACGAGAAGGGGCGCGTAACTATCCCCGGCTTTTACGACGACGTGGAGGAACTTTCCGCAGAAGAGCGTGCCATGATTGCCAGCATACCTTTCGATGAAGACGCTTACCGCAAGGCGTTAGACGTGGAAGAGCTTCGAGGCGAAGAAGGCTACTCCACAATTGAGCGCAATAGTTGTCGCCCAGCTTTCGATGTGTGTGGCATTTGGGGCGGATATACGGGTGAAGGAGCAAAGACTGTGCTTCCTTCCAAGGCTTTTGCCAAGGTGAGCACACGCTTAGTGCCTCATCAGGACTACAACAAGATAGCCCAACAATTCACCGACTACTTCCAATCACTTGCGCCCAAGAGCGTGAAGGTGGAAGTGCGCTTCCTCCATGGCGGTCACGGCTATGTGTGCCCCATCGACTTGCCAGCCTATCGTGCGGCAGAGCGTGGATTTGAAAAAGCCTTTGGACGTCGTCCTTTGGCAGTGCGCCGTGGCGGTAGTATCCCCATCATTGCCGACTTTGAGCGTGTGCTCGGACAAAAGACCATTCTCATGGGCTTCGGTTTGGAGAGCAACGCCATCCACTCGCCCAACGAGAACATGCCTCTCGACCTCTTCCGTAAGGGCATCGAGGCTGTGGCAGAGTTTCACATCGCCTTTGACGAATTGGTATAAGTAGACCTTATAGATATATTCAACGCCCCCAGCACAAACCGTTGTGCTGGGGGCGTTGAATGTATGAGGGGGAGCGGTTACATCACTTGTTGCAAGACCTCCAATAGTCCTTCGCTTGTCATGTCCAAGCAGGTGGGGGTCACTGTGATATAGCCCTCTTTGAGTGCGGCAGTGTCTGTAGAATTGTCGTCGGGGCATAAATCTTCCGCTTCACCTGTGATCCAATAATAATAACCGCCACGAGGACGTTTGCGACGCGTAAACTCTTTGGTCCAACGGCTACGCCCCATGCGACAAATCTTAGTGCCAAGAAAACGTGTCGCCTTAGGAAAATTGACGTTCAGGCAGGTGTAGGGTGGTAAACCTACGGCAATCGTTTTGAAAGAAAAGTCAATCAGATAATCGTGCAAGGGTGTAAAATCCGCTTTCTCACTATGGTCGCTGAGCGAGAAACCTATGGCAGGATAGCCTTGCAACGCCCCCTCAATCGCTGCCCCCATCGTCCCGCTATAATGCACGTTGATGCCCGCATTGTCGCCATGGTTGATACCCGATACAACGAGGTCGGGGCGACGCTTTCCAAGCAGTTGCGAGAATGCCATCTTGATGCAATCGACTGGCGTCCCGCTACAAGAGTACTCCGTGAGTCCGGGTTCTTCACGCATCAACCGTACTGTGACGGGCTGGGTAATTGTGAGGGACATGCCTGCTCCAGAGCGTGGAGAGTCGGGCGCAACGACAAAAAGATCAGCCACAGGGCGCAAAGTCTCGATCAGATAGCGCAGACCAGGGGCATTGATACCATCGTCGTTTGAAAGGAGAAAGAGGGGTTTCTTTAGCTCTTGCATTTCTGGGAAAAGCAGTTGTTGCATGCGTGGGAGGGTTTTGTTTTAGACTGAGGCAGACTGTCGTGGGACTGATGAGCACCCCTATTTGACAAATTCTGCCCCGAACGGGGCGTTCCTACGAGTAAATAATTGTCAAAAGTACAAAGAATGCGGCATTTAACCAACTTTCGTTCTGCTTTTCCGCACTGCTTCGAGCAAGAAATAGCCGTGCTGAATGCCAACAAAGGCTCGGTGTTTTTGTTTTTTATAGAAAGCTTAACTTCTGGAGCAGAGGGCGTAAATTCTGTCAGTGCTTGCCGTCTGAACGCCAAGGCTTGGAAAAAATCCGAGAGGCGGAGGAAGAATTCTCAAGTTGCGCAGGAAAAATCCCCAATTGTGTCAACTTCGTGCGAAAGTGATGCACCAAAAGAAGGGGCAATGCGCTTTCACAGCCATTGCCCCTTCTTCGTAGTACAAAGATAAGCCTTTTGCGGGCGAAATGCAAGGGCAGATGTTGCGAAATCTAAAAGGCATAAGCCGTTTTTAACAAGAGAAATTTTT
>JBHAFO010000083.1:0-3580 GCA_041856145.1 Alloprevotella sp. | reverse complement strand
GGTGGATTGGCTGGACTCATTGCACTCTCCAGCAAAGGCAAGGGCAATGTGATTCCCGGTGTGGCCATTGCAACGGCCTTGATGCCCCCGCTTTGTACGGCAGGCTTTGGACTTGCTTCGGGAAACATACACTATTTTCTCGGTGCCTTTTACCTCTACTTCATCAATTCGGTCTTCATCAGTTTCGGAACTTACTTGGGTGTGCGCACGATGCACTTCCGTCAGAAAGAATTCGTGGATAAGAATCGCGAACAATTTGTTCGTCGTTCCATTGTGTTTGTCGTGTTGTTAACCTTGTTGCCGGCTGTATACCTCACCTACGGGATTGTGAAAAGCACACTGTATGAGGTTGCTGCCAATAGGTTTATTTCAAACGAACTGAGCTTTGAAAAGACACAGGTCTTGGACCGCAAGGTGAACTACGAAACGAATGAAATACAAGTGGTACTCGTAGGCGATAAGGTGGACGAGGAAAAGATAGAACTTGCCCGACTTAAATTGGCCGATTATCAACTGGAATCCACCAAACTCAGTGTTTTCCAAGGCACCAACGAAGATGGTATAGACCTAAGTTCGGTGCGTTCCATGCTGATGGAAGACTTGTATAAGAACAACGAAGAGCGATTGCTTGCCAAGCAACAACGTATCAGCGAGTTGGAAAAACAGCTCGAAAGACACCAAGAGTACGACAATATGAGCAGAATCATCGTGCCCGAACTGCAAGTGCTCTATCCTACCCTTTCTTCGCTTTCCCTCTCCAGAGCCATTGAGGTAGAATCCAATACACTGAAGAGCGATACCATGGCTTTGGCCGTATTGAAGTTCAGCAAACCCCTTTCCGAAGCCGATAAGCAGCGCATAGGCGACTGGTTGAAGGCTCGTACTCGGGTGAATAAGGTGAAGTTGGTGGTGAGCAATTGAGCTTAGACCGACGCATCGGCGATGCATCCATAAACGCAGCAGGGGCAGTTACCACGGTAGCTGCCCCTGCTTGCATTGTGTTGCGTATGCGATTAGTTTTTTCTCTGTCCCTTGCGTCCGTAGAAAAACATGAAGTAGCAGCCGATGATGACAAAAGGCAAGCTCAGCCATTGCCCCATGTTGAAAGTCATACCATCTTCAAACGCCTCTTGATTCTCTTTGATAAACTCCACGAAGAAGCGGAAGGTAAAGATGGCCGTCAGGCAGAGCCCGAAGAAAAATCCACGCGGCAAGCTTCGGCTGCGTGTGCGATACAAATGGAGCATGACGAAGAACAGCACCAAGTAGGCCAAGGCTTCGTACAGCTGACCCGGGTGACGAGGCACTTGGTCGATGCGTTCGAACACGAAAGCCCAAGGCAAATCGGTGGGTAGGCCTATGATTTCGGAATTCATCAGATTGGCCAAACGGATGAAACAAGCAGTGATGGGCGTAGCCACAGCTATGATGTCGACCACGTCGATGTAGTGCATCTTCACCCTGCGGGCATAGAACCACAAACTGATCATTAAACCCAACGTACCGCCGTGACTGGCCAGTCCTTGGAAACCGGTGAATTTCCATCCTCCATCGGGCAGGAAGCGAATGGGCACAAACATTTCGATCAATCCGTGAACGCTGGTGAGGAAGTAGTCCGGGTCGTAAAAGATGCAATGTCCCAAGCGAGCACCCAGGAGGATGCCCACAAAAGCATAGAGAAACAAGGGTTCAAATTTATCGTCGCCCAGCTTCTTGTCTCGATACTGATACTGCACCACTAAATAGGCCAAGGCTATGCCTACTACCCACAACAGTCCGTAATAACGCACTGAAAATCCGAAGAGATTGAATAGTTCGGGATCGGGGTTCCAATGAATGTGTCTCATGATTATCGGTTTAAGAGTTTAACATGGAGGGATCAGGTTCGTGCAGCAAAGCCCATGGGTGTTATACGTTGAAGCGGAAGTGCATGATGTCTCCATCTTGCACCACATAGTCTTTGCCTTCCACACCCATTTTTCCGGCTTCCTTGACGGCTGCTTCCGAGCCATATTGTATGAAATCGTCGAACTTGATGACTTCGGCGCGGATGAATCCTTTCTCAAAGTCGGTGTGGATAACTCCGGCGCACTGAGGTGCTTTCCATCCCTTTTCGTAGGTCCAAGCACGTACCTCTTGCACACCGGCTGTGAAATAGGTTTGCAGGTTCAGCAGGTTGTAGGCCGATTTAATGAGGCGTGCCACGCCCGACTCTTCCAAACCCACTTCGGCCAGAAACAGCTGGCGATCTTCGTAGGTTTCCAGTTCGGCGATGTCGGCTTCGGTGCGTGCGGCCACGATGAGTATTTCGGCCTGTTCGTCTTTCACCGCTTCGCGTACACGCTCCACATAGACATTGCCTTTGACGGCACTCTTCTCGTCCACGTTGCACACGTACATCACCGGCTTGGAGGTAAGGAGAAAAAGTTCTCGGGCTATCTTCTGCTCGTCCTTGGTTTCAAAGGTCACGGTGCGAGCCGAGCGTCCTTGCTCCAAGGCTTCTTTGTATCTGAGCAACACTTCGTAGGTTTGCTTGGCCGTTTTGTCGCCTCCCGTCTGTGCTTGCTTTTGGACGCGCTGGATGCGAGCTTCGATGGTTTCCAAATCCTTCAGCTGAAGTTCGTAATCGATGATTTCTTTGTCGCGAACCGGGTCCACGCTTCCGTCCACGTGAGTCACATTCTCATCGTCGAAGCAACGCAAAACGTGGATGATGGCATCGGTTTCACGTATGTTGGCAAGAAACTTATTCCCCAATCCTTCGCCTTTGCTGGCACCTTTCACCAAGCCTGCAATGTCCACGATCTCCACGGTAGTGGGAACGATGCGTTGCGGATGCACCAGCTCGGCCAGGCGGTTGAGCCGTTCGTCGGGTACGGTGATCACGCCCACATTGGGTTCGATGGTACAGAAGGGGAAGTTTGCTGCTTGTGCCTTCGCATTGGAAAGGCAGTTGAATAGGGTCGATTTGCCCACGTTGGGCAAGCCCACGATGCCGCATTGTAATGCCATTGGTCGGTAAGTTCTTACGTGTTGATTTGAGTGTCAATATACTGCTGCAAAGATATACAATCTTTCCGAATAGGCCAGCATCGGCTTTCGGGCAATGCCCGAACCGGGAATGCCGGTTAAGCTCGAAGGACGCGATGCCTTTGTCCATTGTCCATACCCACGAAAACAATCTCTTGCACTCGGTTTACAAACTGCCTGCACTTAGCTTGGTAAGTGCCCACACTTTGGTCGCAAAGTGTTTGTGGTTTGTCGGCAAAGTGTTTGTACTTGGTTTGCCCGTCGCCTGCACCTACTTCATCGCCTGCCCAATTCGGCGGGAGAAGAAATAAAAACTCGGTTCGACGGGCAGAAACACAATGGGTTGACCAAAGTTCGGCCTATCTCGATACGTGTCGGCGATCAAGGTGTACATTTGCTCAGAAATGTCGGTTTTCACTTGGTTGATATGCCCCTTTATTCTTACCTTGCATGCCGGAATATACTGAGAGTCTTACAAAATGTAACCTTTGAAAAAACACAAACAATCCATGAAAATTGCACTGACACAATTGCCTTCCTATCCTACTTT
>JBHAFO010000082.1:0-3135 GCA_041856145.1 Alloprevotella sp. | reverse complement strand
TTGAAAACGTCTTCTTGTTGAGCCATATAGAAAATAGATAGTTATTGCGCCACGCCAGGACACTGCCCTCTCGACTTTCTAAGTCTTCGGCAGGGGCGCAGAGCAGAGTTTATCTGCAAAGATACTGATTAGGCGGCAATAAACCATTGGATAAAGGCTTAAATTCTATGCGGCGGCGGTTAAATAAGCCTTTTCTTCTGACGAGAGGAGCAACTCCAAACCACGAAATTGTTGGGACTATGCCGTTTGAGGAAAGCCCTGATGAGGGCAAAGTATTAAAGACGGCATCCGTCTTTAGGATTTTGAAACATTTGCACTTGCATTTGCCTCCCAGAAGTGTTATCTTTGTAGTACGAAAAAGGGAAGATGGCGCATTTCGGCTATCTTCCCTTTACTTTTGTCCTCAAGTTGCCTTTTCAAGTGGCGCAACTTGAAAAAACGTCCTGCGCCTGCCGTAAAAACTCCGAGGCTTGGAGAAGTTACGGCAGGCGCAGGAAGATTTTTTTGGAGGGCTTGCTGTGTTAATCTTTGTTGGGAAAGCGTAAATCTCAAGCGGACTATGCGAACCACCACATAACGAACACTTGGGCAATGATCACACGAAGGAACATCGAGAGGGGATAGACCGAGGCGTAAGCCACGGAGGCACGGTCGCCTTCGGTCGTGTCATTGACATAATTGAGAGCTATGGGATTTGCCATCGCACCGCAAAGCATTCCCGCCGTGGTGGCGTAACAATTCTTGAATACCAGCACGCTCACCACACCCATAACGATGAGTGGCACAAAGGTGATGAGCAAGGCATAAAGCATCCACATCAAGGCTTGAGGTTGCATCACTGTGGCAATGAAGTCTGCCCCTGCGTCCAAGCCAAGGCAGCCGAGGTACATCGACAAGCCCAAGGAGCGCAACATGAGGTTGGCACTCGAAGTGGTGTAAGCCACGATGTGCACTCTTGGACCAAAGGCACCGATAAGAATACCCATCACAATAGGTCCGCCAGCCAAGCCAAGGCGCACTGGATAGCTCATGCCTGGAATCCAGAAGGGCAATGCACCGAGCAGTAAGCCGAGGACGACACCCACGAAGATGGTCACCATGTTCGGCTCGTCGAGGCGTTTAACCGTGTTGCCCAGCTCCTTGGCACACTTAGCAATACTTGCCTTTTCGCCCACTATGGTCAGACGGTCGCCGATGCGGAGGGTGAGTTCGGGAGTGGCAACCAAACGCAAACCAGCACGCTTGACACGGCTCACTGTCACGCCGTAACGGCGACGCAAACCTATGGCTTTGAGCGATCGCCCATTGATGTGCGGATTTGTGACCACTATATGTTCGGAAACGAAGTGGCTATCCACCTTGTTCCAGTCAATATCCTCCTTGTTCCAATCCATGCCATCTTGCTGACCAAAGAACAGGGTGCATTTGCTGACGTTGCGCTTTTGAAGAATGACGAGTAGACGGTCGTTTTCCTGAAGTGTGGTGTTTGCATCGGGCATCGTTACAACCCCATTGCGCCAGAGGCGTGTGATGGTGAATTTTCCATACTCCTTGTGGTCAATATCTTTGAGGGATAGTCCGAAAACAGCGGGGTTCTTCACTGCAAAACCGCCCACAAACGTTTCGTCCTGCTCACTGCCATTCTCCACCCCCTTGTCGTGACGAATGAGCCAGCCCCGCATCATCATCAGAGCGAGGATTACGCCCACCACGCCTATGGCATAAGTCACCGCAGTTGCCAAGGCGGCGGAAGAGGAGGGTTGCCCAATTTGTTTCAACGCCTGCTGGGCAGCACCGAGGGCAGGTGTGTTGGTCGTTGCCCCGCTGAGAATGCCCATCATATCGGGCAGAGGAATGTCGGTTGTCAGTAGGAACACCAAAGCGATGAACGTTCCGAGCAAGATCACGCCTATGGCTTGAAGGTTGAGCTTGGCTCCGCCTTGACGGAAAGAGGAGAAAAACGAAGGGCCTACGCTCAGTCCCAAGGCGTAAACAAAGATAACCAACCCAAAGGTCTCAGCATAATCGAGCACCTCAGGGTCAATGAGCGGTTCTCCTGGCTGAAAATAGTCGCCCAAAGTGCCTGCAAGAATACCGGCAAAGAAGACATAGGTGATCCCGAAGCTGACCCCGCGAAAGCGCACCCGTGCCACGCTAAGCCCGATAGCGCAGATAAAACAAATGATGATAATAGCTTGCACCGCAGTGCGTATGAGCAGGATGTCTGACAACCAGTTCATAGTAGTTTTGGATAGTTATGTGCGGACAAAGTTACGCATTTATGCTAAAAGAAAAGCGCATTTGCCGTGAATATAGGGCAAATGCGCTGATTGAATGGAGCGTTTCGCAGGCTTTGCTACCCCCATCCTCGCTTCAGAAGTTCGTACCAAAGGCGATAGCACCGATGGCGGAGGAGTAGGAGGCGGAAGTTGTCGATGAAAGTGATGGCAGAGCGTCGTGGATGTGCCAATACTCGTTCGTAGTAGAAGGGCGACTCGACAAGCTCCGAGAGGGCTTTGCGGAAAATGGGGTAGGGGGGCAACTGGCAAGAGAGCACTTGCAGTTTGGCGCGAAGAATGAGCCACATGCGGAAACGCAGTTGATCGGTTTGCAAGTGGTCAGTGTCGATTTCTGCCATTCGCTTCCAAGTTTTGAGATAGGCGGGGAAAAGCACCTCAAGGTCGGCTTTCTTTGTGGCTTGCCCTGCCCATTCTACATAGTAATAGAGATAGTCGGGGAGCACAACCACGCAATTTGCCCGATAGAGGGTTGCCTGCGTTGTTGCCACGTCCTCTCCCAGCGTTAAGCCCTGGCAGACATCGATGCTTTGAGCAATGAGTTCGCGGGTGTAGAGCTTAGCCACCGTGAAGGCAGGAAGCCCCGAAAGGCGAATTTTACGGTCTGCCAAAGAATTAGTTGCCAATAGACGGCGAATGTCCTCGCCCCGAAAGACGCCTCGCACGGGGCGGAAATGTGGTTTGGGAGCTTCGCCTTCACGCACGTTATAGTTTTGTGCCACAACGAGATCCGCACCGTGTTTCTCCTGCGCCTTTGCGAGAATCTCGAGGTAGGTGGGTTCGACATAGTCGTCGGCATCGAGGAAGGTCACAAAGGGCGCAAGACTCGCCTTTAGCC
>JBHAFO010000081.1:0-3046 GCA_041856145.1 Alloprevotella sp. | reverse complement strand
TGTGGGCGTTGACGGATTCGAACCGCCGACCCTCTGCTTGTAAGGCAGATGCTCTAAACCAGCTGAGCTAAACGCCCTTTCGTTTTTTAAGACGATGCAAAAGTAGGCATTTATTTTGAAACACCAAAGGAGAATGCCGTTTTTTTCTTGAAACCTGCAACGATGAACAGCCTTCGGAGAAAGGAGAGCGATGCTCCTGTATAAAGATGGAGAGAGTAACAATACATTTATTCGTCCGCCAACGAAGATTCTATTGCTGCCGTATTTCACAGCAATACGATGCCTAAAGCATTCTCTTCCCGCCCTCTGTTTTATACTTCTTACACCAACTTTAACACGCCGAGCTTTGGCAAAAAAACTGTCTGTGCTTGCTGTAAAAACGGAAAGGCTTGGAAAATTTTCAAGTGGCGCAGGGAGTTTTTCCAAGTCGCGCCACTTAAAGACAATAATCTGGGCAAAATAAAAGGGGAAATAGCCCTGAGAGCCATTCCCCCTTTATTTGGTACAACAAAGATAACACTTTTGTTGCCCGAATGCAAATGCAAATGTTGCGAAATCCTAAAGACGGATGCTTTGTTTAAGATTTCTCCTTGCGAAAACGGCTTATCACAATATGGAGAAAGCATACGCAAACGCTCTTCCTAATAACTTTGAACCTTGAGAGGCGTAGGATTTCATTTATGGAAAGAAAGACGACGAAAATTAAAAGTAGTAGCAGCCCGAAGCCATAAGCAGGAAACCCGCTTGACGCACATTGCCGTAGTCGTAGTAGCGATGAGCTGTGATATTGTTCAAGTCAAGGCTCAGCTGATAGCGAGACCGCTCCCACGAAAGGCGACAATCGAGCAGAGCGTGTGTGCCATAAGCTTGAAGTGTGCCCGTTGGTTTATTATCGACATAGGGCACATAAGACCCTTCACGGCGTTGCAAACGGAAATTCCACGAGGCGTACAAATCTGCCACGAGCCGATGGGTCAAGGTGGCTGTTAGCTTATGGCGCAGATATTCCAATGCGTAGTTGGCTTTATAGATGGGCGTATCGTCTTTGCGGTTTTGATGCACATAGGCATAGTCTACTACGAAACGCTTCAGAGGCTGATTTTTGCCAAGAAGGGTGGAAAGCGACAATTCTGTACGCCAACTAAACCCGAAATTGTCTATGCCAAAATTAGCAGAGTGCCATTTGTCGTTGGCTACGTACTGCACCCAGTCAATCATATCACTGCCATGCTGGTAAAAAGCCTTTGCACTCAACGAAATGCCACAGCTTTGGAAGTCTGCCCCGAGGCGGTAGGCTGTGTTACGCTCAGGCTTCAAAGCCCCATTTCCTTCGTGGGTTGGACTCTTATACCACAGATCGGTGAATGTGGGCTGGCGCATCGCCTGATTCCACGAGGCAAAGAAGCGCCACTGTTCCGATGGGCGATAACTAATATCTATTCCGCCCAAGAAACGGAAGCCCTTGTCTGTCAGCGTATTCTTCTGAGCAAGAATACCGAGAGACAGCGTCCAATCGTTGAGAAAGAGATGATGGTCGGCATAGATATTTATGTTCGTACGGTCTGCCCCACGGGTATATTTCAAAGAGTCTTGTCCTGGAATTTTTGTCCATAGACTTTCTGAAAGGTCAAAACCGAGGTTGCGGCTGCGGAGTTGTTCGTGCTGTACCTCTGCACCAATGGCAGTACGCCCAAGTTGCCAAGAAGTCCACGCACCAACCCCAAGCGTAAAGACATCTGTACGATTGAAGTTCTCATAGAAAGCTGGATTATCACGCCTCAAGAGATAATGGTCGGTGGAGCGCACCCACGAAATTTTAGGTGTAAAGTGCACCTTCTTCCCTACTTCAGCTTGTAAGGAAGCAAAATAGCGACGAGTGGCTTCCCACTGGTTATTGAAGGAGGCGGAATAAAAGGTATTAGCCCCAAAATCTTTCAGAGTTGCACCAGATTGCCACTGCAGTTGCCAATCCTCATGGCGGTGTTGCCCCTGCCAGAAGAAGCTCCCGCCCTTAAAATCGCCATTCTCCACAGCACCATCGCTTCTAAACAGGCGACCACTAAGGCTTGTTGTCGTTTTGCCGAACTGAGCCACACCTCGCGCTTCGCCCATAACTGTACCATAGCTACCACCTTGAAGCTGAATCATTGACCGACCATTCGTACGAGTCACGACATTGATAGCCCCACTAAAAGCCTGCGTACCAAAGAGGCGTGCCGAAGCGCCTTCCAAGACCTCAATGCGTTCGATGTCTTGGAGAGTAAAGGGAAAATCGGCTGCGTTATGCCCTGTCTGAGGATTGCTGAATGGCATTCCATTGACGTATAAAGCAATTTGGTCAAAGGTTCCGCCATTGATAGAAATGTCCGTTTGAATACCAAATCCACCACGTTGTCGGACATCAACGCTGGCAGATAGTTTGAGAGCATCATTGATCGTTGTGACTCCCGCAGAAGCCAGATCGGTGCGTGTCAGCACTGTCACTTGTCGTGCCACTACTTCTGCACCAAGAGGTGAACGTGATGCCGACACTGTAGCTTCTTCCAACAGCTCGCTCTCCCGTTCTTCGGAAGTAGCGATTGGTTGTTCTGTCACCTGTGCACGAAGAGCTGGAACAGCACAAGTAAGCGTAGCCACACTCAAGACACCGATACGCACCTCACGTCCCAAGCAGTTGAAAAGCGCATAGCCTTTCCGAGAAAAGCGTCGGAACGTAGTGATTGGTTGTTGATGAATGTTTTGTTGCATTGTAATAAAGAAATTAGAAAAGTAAAAGCCTTTCTTTCCAAGCACAAAGTTAGCAGTTTTTCCCCTCAAAAATAAAAACTTTGAGGGGAAACTCGATATTTCGAATGACAGACTCCACCAACAGGGAGTGAGCACCTGAATAGAAACTACAAGCGTTTTTCGAAGATGCGAGAAATTATACTATCACATCTCCCTACACCAAAAAGAGCCTGACTACATTTCTGTAATCAGGCTCTCCTCTTAAAATGGCGGCTACCTACTCTCCCGCAGTTATGCAGTACCATCGGCGCAATTGGGC
>JBHAFO010000080.1:0-3908 GCA_041856145.1 Alloprevotella sp. | reverse complement strand
ACAAGGCTACAATGCCTACTTTGGCTATCTGCCCTAACTGTAACGGCTGGCACATCTACCACACAGTTTGTCCAACTTGTGGCTACTACCGTGGTAAGTTGGCTATCGTTAAGGACGAGGTCGCTGAGTAATTACACGCTCATTGAGTTGGACGTATTTCCGAGGTAAAAGGAAATTGTCTGCTTCTAAAGATTGGGGCTTATAAGGCTTATAGGCCTTATAAGCCCTTACTTATTATATAGAGGTGTTTCCTGCTGATAGAGCAAATAAGGGAAACCTCATTTTATTCTTTTCGTATGGAAAAAATCAATGCTGTAATCACAGGTATCGGTGGTTATGTACCAGAATATATCCTGACAAACGAGGAGCTTTCGCGTATGGTGGACACCAGCGACGAGTGGATCATGTCGCGTGTGGGTATCAAGGAACGTCGCATTCTTAACGAGGAAGGTCTTGGATCAAGTTATATGGCACGCAAGGCGGTGAAGCAACTGTTAAGTAAAACCAACACTGCTCCAGAAGAGGTAGATTGCTTGATCCTTGCAACCATTACGCCCGACTATCCAACGCCTTCTACAGCCAGTATCGTTGTGGGTAAGTTGGGTTTGACCAACTGCTTTGCTTACGACATCAGTGCAGCTTGTAGCGGTTTCCTCTTTGCGATGGAGCAAGGCGTTGGTCTGATCGAAAGCGGTCGCTATAAGAAGGTGATTGTTTGTTGTTCAGAGAAACTCTCTTCTATTGTGGACTATACAGATCGCAACACTTGTGCACTCTTCGGTGACGGTGCAGCGGCTGTGATGCTTGAGCCAACAACAGAAGACTATGGCTGGAAGGATAGCATCTTGCGTACCGACGGTGTGGGACTTCCTTTCCTTTGTGTGAAAGGTGGTGGTTCGGCTTGTCCGCCCTCTCACTTCTCGCTCGACCACCGCATGCACTATTTGCACCAAGAGGGTCGCACGGTTTATAAGTTTGCCGTGTCGAATATGACTGATACAACTACGCAGATTGTAGAGCGCAATGGTCTTTCAAATCAGAACATCAACTGGGTAGTGCCTCACCAAGCCAATGTACGCATTATTCAAGCCGTGGCAGATCGCTTGGAAGTGCCAATGGAGAAGGTGATGCTTAACATCCAACACTTCGGTAACACCAGCGGTGCAACGATTCCTCTTGCTTTGTGGGAGTATGAAAAGCAACTCAGGAAGGGCGACAACCTTGTGCTTACCGCTTTCGGTGCAGGATTCTGTTTCGGCTCAGCTTATGTGAAGTGGGGCTACGACGGCGATAAAGTGTAAACATCTTTGTTTTATAACTATACGGACGGCGACTTCTCTTGCCCTACGGCACAGAAGTCGCCGTTCTTTCAAAATAGCTGAAGCAATTATTTCTCTATGAGCAACCATAAAGCAGGCTTTGTAAATATAGTTGGCAATCCCAATGTTGGGAAATCGACCCTGATGAACCTTTTGGTGGGCGAGCGTATCTCCATTGCGACCTTCAAGTCGCAGACCACCCGTCACCGCATTATGGGGATTGTTAATACGGAAGAAGCACAGATTGTTTTTTCCGACACTCCTGGCGTGTTGAAGCCCAACTACAAACTGCAGGAGTCGATGCTCGCCTTTTCGGAGTCAGCTTTGCAAGACGCCGATGTGTTGCTCTATGTGACCGACGTCATCGAAGATCCTACCAAGAATGCCGACTTCTTGGAGAAGGTAAGCCATCTCGGTGTTCCCATCTTTGTGCTCATCAACAAGATTGACCTCTCCGACCAAGCTACAGTGGCTGCGCTCATCACCAGATGGAAAGAACTCTTGCCACAAGCTGAGATTTTCCCCATTTCAGCGCAAGCACGCTTCGGCGTAGACGGTGTTCTGAATCGCATCAAGGAACTCCTGCCAGACTCTCCTCCTTATTTCGACAAGGACCAGCTGACCGATAAACCAGCCAAATTCTTCGTCACTGAAATTATTCGAGAGAAAATCCTGCTCTACTACGACAAGGAAATCCCTTACGCAGTGGAAGTAGCCGTGGAGGAGTTCAAGGAAGAAGATAAAATCATTCGCATCCGTGCTGTCATCTATGTGGAGCGTGAGAGCCAGAAGGGCATTATCATTGGGCATAAAGGTGTAGCCCTCAAGCGCATAGGTGTCGAAGCACGTAAAACGCTGGAACGTTTCTTCCAGAAGAATATCTATCTGCAATTCGTGGTGAAGGTGGACAAAGACTGGCGCAACAGCGATAAGGAATTGCGGCACTTTGGTTACGACCTCGCTTAAATAACTTTCAATTTTTTCGGGTTGCGCAGTGGCAGAATGGCTGTTGCGTTACGTGTTCTGGGCAAGACACAAGCAAAACCCCATTTATTCATTCCTAAATAATTCAATGCAATGTCCAATTTAGTTGCAATCGTAGGACGCCCCAATGTGGGAAAATCTACTCTTTTCAATCGCCTTACGGGCACTCGACAAGCCATTGTCAGCGATGAAGCTGGCACCACACGCGACCGACAATACGGTAAGTGCGAGTGGAACGGGCAGGAGTTCTCCATCGTTGATACAGGCGGTTGGGTCGTGAATTCAGACGATATTTTTGAAGAAGAAATCCGCAAGCAAGTGCTCATTGCCACGGAGGAAGCTGATGTAATCCTTTTCCTCGTCGATGTGAAGAACGGCTTGACCGATTTGGACGAGCAGGTGGCACAAATCCTCCGCCGGAGCAAGCGCCCCGTGATTCTCGTAGCCAATAAAGCCGATAACAATATGGATCAGTATGCCGCTGCCGAGTTCTATAAGCTCGGTTTGGACGAGCCATTCTGTATTTCGGCAGCTTCGGGAAGTGGCACAGGCGATTTGCTCGACATCATTCTCTCTCGTTTCAACCCCGACAAGAAGACGGAAGAAACAGACCACACCACGCCACGCTTTGCCATCGTTGGTCGCCCCAATGCTGGTAAGAGTAGCCTTATCAACGCCTTTATTGGCGAGGAGCGCAACATCGTTACAGACATCGCAGGAACAACCCGCGATAGCATCTTAACGCTCTACGATAAGTTTGGCTTTAACTTCTATCTCGTAGACACAGCGGGTATCCGCAAGAAGAGCAAGGTGAGCGAAGACTTGGAATTCTACTCAGTGATGCGCTCCATCCGTGCGATTGAGAACAGCGATGTTTGTATCCTGCTCATCGACGCCACCCGCGGTATTGAGAGCCAAGACCAAAACATTTTCCAACTTATCCAGCGTAACAACAAGAGTTTGGTTGTGGTGATCAATAAGTGGGACTTGGTGGAAGACAAGTCGAAGGAGGCGATGAAGTACTTCGAGGATACTATCCGCAACCGCTTTGCGCCCTTCTCCGATTTCCCCATCATCTTTGCCTCGGCACTGACCAAGCAACGCATTTTCCGAGTGTTGGAAACTGCAAAAGAAGTCTTCAACGCTCGCAAGTTCAAGGTCAGTACTTCCAAGCTCAACGAAGAACTCTTGCCACTCATCGAGGCATATCCACCTCCCTCAATCAAGGGTAAGTACATCAAGATCAAGTACTGCTCACAAGTGCCAGATACGCAGATTCCTACATTCATTTTCTACGCCAATCTGCCACAGTACGTTCGTGAGCCTTACCGCCGTTTCTTGGAGAATAAGATCCGTGCCAAGTGGAACTTCTCAGGAACGCCCATCAACATTTTCCTCCGACAGAAGTAAGAGGAAGTTTCATCACAACTCCCCACATTCTTGCAAAGAGAATGTGGGGAGTTTCTTTTGGTGCATAGGGCGAAAGCTGAGAATTTGTCTATAGTGGGTAGTGTCCCTAAAAAGTGTGTAAACTCCAAAATTCGTATCTTAGAGGTTGAAACTAAAAAGCAGACAGAACAATGGAACTTACACGTGAACAAATTT
>JBHAFO010000079.1:0-6290 GCA_041856145.1 Alloprevotella sp. | reverse complement strand
GGCAGTTGTTTCAAAGTCTTAAAGTCGTCATCCGTCTTTAAGACTTCACCTTTCGTGCCACCCTCACGGATTGCCACCCCTGCTCCGCGTGCCAATCGCAACAAGGCGCTGCGCGCCGAGAAGAACATAAATCTGCATTCTCTTACGTGAGAAATATCTTTGAACAAACGGATATTCGTCTTCGCCCGCCTTTTCTCTCTTCAAGATGCTCTTGGATCACCTCCTATAGCCCTCTTCGTTTGCTTGGCTGAATGAAAAAACTGCTTTGTCAGCCTTTCTCTCGCTACGGCATAATCCAGGAGTTCCTTTATTTGCCTTATCCGTCTGACAAAACGGAGAATTTTGCTTATCTCGTGCTGTCTTTGCCACGACATAGGCAGAGCCAATTCCTTTGCCTGCCTCTGCCCGCCTGAGGGTGGTTGAGGATATTTCAGTTCGCAGAGCTGTGCAATGCTTGCGAGCGCTTCGCCCTGCTCTTTGGGCGGGGTTGGACGAAAGGAAATAAGAGAAAGAGGTTCTCGGAACAATTCCAAGAACCTCTAACAATCGAGTCGGGGCGACTGGATTCGAACCAGCGACCACACGCCCCCCAGACGTGTACTCTAACCGGGCTGAGCTACGCCCCGATTGCGAGTGCAAAGATAACAACTTATATACAAACCACCAAACATAGGGTTTAGTTTTTTGTCTGCCCCCGTATATTCGGCGTAGGGAAGTGGTGCGCCTTCAGTTTTCGTCCTGTCTCCTGATGATATAATGCGGTGTATTGAGAAAATCTCTTTATATGCCGTGGTAAAAGTGTTAGGAAAAGGGAGGGGTGGATGCAGGCAAATGTTTTCCTAAGGTGCTGGACGAAAAATCTTTAGGTATAAAGAGGCTTTACTCTATGGATAGAAGAGCTGTGGGGGCGAATAGAGGAATTTTGCACCAAGCGCAACGTAGAACTCTCGTGCAGGGTAGGAGTATTTCTTGACCCTTGATTTTCAACCTTCAAGCTGGCTGAAAAATACACAAAGATTCTCTGTGTGCGCAGAAATGTTTCCGATTTTTCTGCTCGATTTTTCTATTTTTCTTCAAAAAGTCGGGAAAACGTTTGGTCAGTCTGTTGTAACTCCGTATCTTTGCTATAGATAAAACTCCAGTGGATTCCCTCTCCCCTTGGGTTTATCGTTTGAATTTTCTCATAGAGGTTTCTGCCACAGAGCGATGTGAATCGTTCTGTGGCAGTTTTTTGTGTTACGACTAAATGGAGGAGGTCATATTTGTCGGCAAGCCTTTGCGGACAGATATGACCTTGGAGTGGCTACGACTTCCTGTTCAGGCGTCGATACGCCGCAGGGGTGCAGCCATAGAGGCGGTGGAAGGCGAGATAGAAAGCCTGGCGGGATTGAAAACCTGTTAGGAGTGCAATTTCCTCAATGGTGTTGCGTTCATAACGAGAACTGGACAGCATGGTACAAGCGTCTTGCAGGCGAAGGGAATTGACCAAACCATTGAAGTTGCTCTTGGTGCAAACTTTTACCACCTGCGTGAGTGTACGGGGCGACACGCCCAAAGCTGCAGCCATTGTGGGGAGACTGCAATCGTTGCCACGATATCTGCGTCTTAATTTCAGCAAGCTAACGAGATTGGTATAAAGGCGCTCCTGACGTTCACGCCCTTTCGACTTGCGTTCGGGAGTTGAATTCGGCGTCATATCTTTCATGCTTTTAATAGAAACAATGTGATACTCTCTTTGCAAATATAATGAGTTGTAACTTATTATACCAAAATTTTTAAGGTGTTTTTTGAAAAATAGCATTGCTGGCGATTTTTTGGAGAGAGGAGGAAAAATGGCGAGCGTTGCGCATGTTTGCAGAAAATGCTATATTTGCCAAAAGATATTGCCTGTTTGAAACTTCTTCGGGAATATTAGTGCCGTTTTCTTGCAAAATGGTAAAAATTTAATCCACTCAAAAGACGATCATGATGAGGCTTTCGCTCTTGCAGATTTTATTACTTTTCCTCCGAAATGCACTTGCTCAGACAGGACGAACAGAGGTTAAGACGACCACTTTGCACCATGCTCTTGTGGAGAGGCGGGGCTTGTTGTCTGCCGAGGCTTTTGAGAATTTGGTGCAGGAATCTCTGCGTTTCCCAGGTATAAAGGCTGTAAATTTATCCGTATTTTTCGGGCGTCTGCTCTACGGTTGGCGGGGGGCTGTGATGGCTGTGTGTGGCACTTTGTTGCCAAGTATTTTTGGCGGGATACTCGCCTTTTTTCTTCTGCAATGGACTGTCGACAGCGTTTTGTGGGGGAAATTTTGGATGGGCGTGCGGGCTGGTGCATTCGGTCTGCTCATCATGCCACTTTTCCAATTGGGCAAGAATGCCAAGGTCACGTGGTCGCTGTTGTGGTGGCCGTTGGGAGTGGCTGCGGTGGTTGTGCTTTTGCATTTCTCCCCCTTCCTCCTCGTGGCAGTGACAGCCTTGGGAAGTGTCTTTCTGGGTTGGACGTTGCGCCGCTACTTGGGTAACAAGAAATAGTCTTCGCTTATAATATTATATATATAAAGAGTAGAATCCTATGCGACAATACTTACAACTCGTTGCCCTCTTCCTCCAAGTCGGTTTGTTGGGGTATGCAGAACCTTGGGGCGTCCTTTACGGACTGACGGACAATGTAAGCTCCTTTGCGCCCAACCCTTCGGAGATGCTTGACTTTTTGGGACTGAACACGATACTCCCCGGAGGATTTCTGCTCAACTACACCGCCTTCCTTGGCTTCAGCACTGTGGGACTTACAGGGGCTGTCGTTGCTCTTTTGGCAGTCAGTCTGCCCGCTTTCGCCTTTGCGGGACTTGCCTTCTATATGCAACAGTATCCCCGCTGTGCAGTGATCGTCAAAGATGCCACTCACTTTCTGCGCCTGACTGCCTTTGGACTTTTCCTCGCCGCCCTTGTTAGCTTTGTCCAATCCCTCAAGTTATCTCTCTTGGGATATACCTCTTGGCACTTGGGGATTATGGCTTTTTTAGCTTTGTCCGCCTTCCTTGGCACCGCCCTATTCCGCCTGCGCCCCTGGGTCATGATGCTGTTGTGCGGAATAGCGGGAGTACTACTTTTTTGAAGCGGTCATAAATTCCTGCATTTACGGTCTTTTAGCTTTGGCATATTCGGGAAAAATCATTTACTTTGCAGAGGTTTATAAATTCAATTCTATATGCTTACTCTAACCATAGCCATTGTGGCAATTTTCCTCGTGGGCTACCTCTGCATTGCGCTGGAGGGAGAAATCCATATCAATAAGTCGGCCACAGCACTTATTATGTGCGTGGTACTTTGGGTGCTTTATCTCGTGGGAGCAGACAATTATATTGACGCTGCAGCCTTCCAAGCTTTCTTGGCAGACCATCTTGACGCATCGAAAGTCGACTATATTTCGCAACATGTGCTCTTGGAGCATCTGGGCGAGACCAGCCAAACCATTCTTTTCCTGATGGGAGCTATGACTGTCGTTGAGGCAGTGGACATGAATGGCGGTTTCGATTTTGTGCGCGACCGTTTGGATACACGCTCCAAGCGCAGTCTGCTTTGGCGCATTGCGTTTATGACTTTCTTCTTCAGTGCCATCTTGGACAACTTGACTACGAGTATTGTGATGATTATGGTGCTTCGCAAAGTGGTTTCCAACCGTGAAGACCGTTTGATTTACGCCTCTCTCATCATCCTTGCAGCCAACTCGGGCGGCGCGTTCTCGCCTATCGGCGACGTTACGACCATCATGTTGTGGATCAAGGGTAGTGTCTCTTCGCTCGGGGTTATCAAGGAGTTGCTCCTTCCCAGCTTGCTGTCGATGCTTATCCCTGCTTTCATCTTACAATACCGCCTCAAAGGCGAACTTGTGTATGAGGGAGCTGGACAAGATGAGGGTGACACGCACGACTTTACGCGTGGAGAGCGCAACACCATCTTCTGGTTCGGTGTCGGCGGTCTCATCTTCGTTCCAATCTTTAAGGGCGTGACCCATCTGCCTCCTTTCATGGGTATCCTTTTGGTGCTTGGTGTGTTGTGGCTCGTCACTGAACTTTTCTACGCCAAGAAGCACCGTCGCAACTGCGACCGCAAGAAGGAAATTAGTAAGGTGCTCCAACGCATCGATATGTCCACTATTTTCTTCTTCCTCGGTATCCTCATGGCAGTAGCAGTGTTGCAGGAAGTGGGCGTGCTGAAGCAACTTGGCGAAGCTATCAGCTCTTGGAACCACTATCTCATCACTGGTCTGATTGGTGTTGCCTCCAGCATTGTGGACAACGTGCCCCTCGTAGCGGCTTGTATGGGTATGTATCCTATCGAAGCCACGGGCGATTTTGCACAGGACGGTCTTTTCTGGCAACTCTTGGCTTACTGCGCAGGTGTGGGAGGCTCAATCCTTATCATCGGTTCGGCTGCAGGTGTCGTGGTGATGGGCTTGGAGAAAATCTCCTTCGGCTGGTACATGAAGAACATCTCTTGGATTGTTCTCATCGGCTATTTGGCTGGTATTCTCGCCTACTTCGTGCAACGCACAGTGTTGGGTATGTAAACCCTCGACCGCTATATTATTTATTCTAAACCAACAATCGGGACATACCATGGTATGCCCCGATTGCGTTTTATAGTATCTTGCAAAATGAAACGCTTTATTCTTCTTTTCGTCCTGCTCCTCCCGCTGTTGGGAAAGGCGCAGTGTGGTATAACAAACACTGCCTTTCAAAGTGGCGAACGCCTCACCTACGATCTCCATTTTAACTGGAAATTTGTGTGGTTCAGGGTCGGAACAGCCACGCTCAATACTGATCAAACGACCTACAACGGTCAGCCAGCGTTTCGTTCAACGCTGATGACCCAGACAACGTCTACTGCCGATCGCTATTTCCGCATGCGTGATACCCTCATGGCATATACCACGCTCAAAATAGAACCCCTCTATTATGTCAAGCGGGCGATGGAAAAGGACACGTATCGGCTCAGTCAAGTGTGGTATTCCTATGAAAGCGGGAAATGCCATGTGCGCATGAAATACGCCAAGAACTTTGGTAAACCCGAGGAGCGCAGCCATATTAGCAACTATTGCGCCTACGATATGATTTCGATGCTGTTGCGTGCCCGCTCCTTCGACCCCTCGAGCTACACCACAGGAAAGCGTATCAATTTCCTGATGGCAGATGGCAACAGCTGCAACTGGCAGTACCTTCTCTATCGGGGCAAAGACACTTTCAAGCAGGAAGGGTCAAAGACGAAGTACAACTGCTTGGTCTTCTCCTTCATCGAGAAAGAAGACGGCAAGGAGAGAGAAATTGCCAAGTTCTATGTCACTGACGATGCCAACCACCTCCCTGTCCGCATCGACCTCAAGCTCCGCTTTGGCTCAGCCAAGGCGTATCTCCGCACAGCCTCGGGACTCCGACATCCGCAGACTTCGATTGTGAAATAGGCGGTTTGTCCGATAAAGAGTCTGAATAATAATCCTCCCACTGCGCTCATATATAATTATGCACCTTGTCATAGACGCTCATATCCCTTATATAAAGGGCGTTGCCGAACGCTGGGGCACTGTTAGCTATATCCCTGGAAACGAAATCACGGCTGAAGATGTGCGCCATGCCGATGCCCTTATCGTCCGCACCCGCACCCGCTGTAACCGTGTCCTGCTCGAAGGGTCTGCGGTGCGCTTCATTGCCACGGCAACCATCGGCTTCGACCACTTAGATACCGACTATCTTGACGCCTCGGGCATCGCTTGGACAAACTGCCCAGGGTGCAACGCCACGAGTGTTGCGCAGTATGTTGCAAACAGCCTGCTCTGCCTTTCGTTAGAGGGGCATCTGCGATTGTCGGAAACGACCGTGGGCATTGTGGGAGTGGGCAATGTCGGTACAGCCGTTGCCACAGCCGTTGCCCAACTCGGATGCCGTTTGCTCCTCTGCGACCCTCCTCGTGCCGACAGGGGCGAGCGAGGTTTTGTTCCCTTGAGCGTTCTGCAAGAGGAAGCCGATGTGCTATGCCTACACACACCGCTGACCCACGAGGGGGGGCATCCTACGTACCATCTCTTGGATGCCGATTTCTTTTCTCACGCTCTTCCACGTCGCCCCATCCTTGTGAGCGCAGGCCGTGGTGAGGTGGTGGCTACTGAACCCTTGAAGGAAGCTCTGCGAGTAGGCAAGATTCGTCACGCCATCATTGACGTTTGGGAAAACGAACCTCAGATCGACACCGACCTTCTCGCCCTCACGTACATTGGCACACCGCATATTGCGGGTTATAGT
>JBHAFO010000078.1:0-4090 GCA_041856145.1 Alloprevotella sp. | reverse complement strand
ATTCTTGCAGAAATAGCTATATTTGCACAAGAACAAAATAACCCTCCTCTGTCGTTTTCTGCCTTTGGCAAAATCTGTGCAGGGGAACAAAACAAAATAACATCTATGACACCCCACGAACACAGCCACGATGGTGGCCACAACCACGCTCACGAGAACACCCCCAACCGCTATGAGCAGGCTTTTGCCAAGTTCAACCTTGCACTCAACGACGAGAAGGTGCAAGCCGAAGTGGATCAACTCATCAGTGCGAACATCGAAAAATACCGTACTCCCGAGGCTATCCGTGACTTGATGAGTACTCTTGAAATCACCACCCTCACGGTCGAGGACAGCGATGAGAGCGTGTTGGAAATGGTTGAGAAGATCAATAAGTTTTACGATGAACATCCAGATGTGCCACCCGTAGCAACGGTTTGCACCTACCCCAACTTTGCCAACCTTGTCCGCAACTCGTTGGAGGTGGAAGGTACGATCACAGCTGTAGTGTCGGGCGCATTTCCCTCTTCTCAGAGCTTTTTGGAAGTGAAGACCATAGAGACGGCGCTCGCGGTCAAGGACGGCGCAGAAGAGATTGATATGGTGTTGAGCGTTGGCAAGTTTTTCTCGGGCGACTATGAGACCGTGTGTGATGAAATTGCGGAGATCAAAAACGCATCAGGCACATCTCCGTTGAAGGTGATCCTCGAAACTGGCGTTTTGAAGACGGCAGAAAACATTGCCCGTGCTTCTGTGTTGAGCGTCTTCTCAGGCTGCGATTTCTTGAAGACCTCAACGGGCAAAGTGCCAGTGTCTGCCACTCCTTTTGCAGCCTATGTGATCTGCTCCATCATCAAGGAATATTACAAGCAGACGGGCGTGAAAATCGGTTTCAAGGCTGCTGGTGGCGTCAATACGCTTGACGATGCTCTCGGCTACTACACCATCGTGATGGAACTCTTGGGCAAAGAATGGCTCGAGGAACGTTTGTTCCGCATCGGCACTTCTCGCTTGGCAAACGTTATGGCTTCTGCCGTTTTGGGCGAGGAGGTAAAGATGCTCTAAGCACCTGTAGAACTATCTATATCCCCATATTTGAACATATCCCCTGCGCTTCCGTCTTGAAGTGTAGGGGATATGCTTTTATAGAGGCTATTGTGCCGTGCTGTGGAGGGCGGAGGAGTTGTTGTGAGGGCTTTTGGTAGGACGAGGGGCGAGACACGCCGCTTCAACCTTTCTTTGCCGAATTTTAGAGAAGGAGAAAGGGGCGATCTGTGGCAATACGCGTAGTTTCTCAGCTCCTTGCTGGACGTGTAGGTAGACTTGAGGCGATCGTACCCACTCGTTCTGCAAATTCCTACTGGGAGCAAGTCGGGTTTTGACCTACTCCCAACATAATTTCCACCTCTCCCGATTTTATAATTATTCCATCAAGATTAACATTCGGGCGGGAGCTGTGGCAACCTCCGGTGCTTGGCGGAGAGGCGGGAGGGCTTGGAAATTTTTCTGGAAGGCTTGGAAAAATGGCAGGAGGCATAGGAAGATATTTCAAGTTACGCCATTTGATGCGCCTCGAATAGGGCAAAAGGAAAGGAGGAACGGCTGTTGTGAGCCATTCCTCCTTTGTTGGTAACACAAAGATAATACATTTTCAAACGAAATGCAAGGGCAAGTGTTGCGAAGTCTAAAAGACGGACAGACGGATTTAAGGATTTCTGTTCTCTTCGCCCGCCTGGCGCAGTGCCACGTAGCGGTGGCGTGCTTTCAATCGCTGAAAAATGCGTATCTTTGCCAATAGAATAATTATCAGACGACTATAATGGCATTACAATGCGGTATCGTAGGACTGCCCAACGTGGGTAAGTCCACTCTCTTCAACTGCTTGAGCAACGCAAAGGCACAGGCAGCTAATTTTCCTTTCTGCACCATTGAGCCCAACGTGGGTGTTATCACTGTGCCCGACGATAGGCTCACGCAAATCGCAGAGCTTATCAATCCCAAACAAATTATCCCTGCCACGGTCGAAATCGTGGACATCGCTGGACTTGTAAAGGGCGCGTCGAAGGGCGAAGGCTTGGGCAATCAGTTCCTGGGTAATATCCGTCAGACAGATGCAATCATTCACGTGTTGCGATGCTTTGACGATGGTAACGTGGTGCACGTGGACGGTTCTGTGGACCCGGTTCGTGACAAAGAAATCATAGACACTGAGTTGCAACTCAAAGACCTTGAAACCATCGAGAGCCGTATCCCGAAGGTAGAGAAGATGGCGAAGAGTGGCGGTAGTAAGGATGCCAAAGTGGAATATACCGTACTTTGTGCCTACAAGGAGGCTCTGTTGCAAGGCAAGAGTGCCCGCTCGGTGCATTTTGAATCGAAGGAGGAACAAAAGGCTGCGCACGACCTCTTTTTGCTCACCACCAAGCCTGTACTCTATGTATGCAACGTGGACGAAAACTCAGCGGCTACGGGCAACGAATATGTGGAGCGGGTGCGCCAAGCAGTGGCAGAAGAGGGGGCAGAAGTGCTCGTTGTCGCTGCTCGCACCGAGGCAGATATTGCCGAGTTGGAAACTTACGAGGAGCGCAAAGAGTTCTTGGCTGAAGTGGGATTGGAGGACAGCGGCGTAAACCGCCTGATCCGTGCGGCTTATAAGTTGCTCAACCTCGAAACCTATATCACAGCCGGTGTGCAAGAGGTGCGCGCTTGGACCTATGAGCGTGGCTGGAAAGCACCGCAGTGTGCCGGCGTGATTCATACCGACTTTGAAAAAGGATTTATCCGCGCCAATGTGATCAAATTCGACGATTACATTCGCCTCGGAAGTGAGGCAGCCGTGAAAGAAGCAGGCTTGCTCCATGTCGAAGGCAAGGACTATGTGGTGCAAGACGGCGACATCATGCACTTCTTGTTTAATGTGTAAATTCTAACCCCTTTTATCCCCTTTTCAGAGGAAGGACGCTTTACAGAAACAGCCCTGATTGGCTGTTGAAGCTTCACCCCGAGGGAGGGATAAGAGGGGGATTTTTTTCAAGACCTATGCTTAACATACTTTCCATTGTTTGGGACCCTTCGGAAATAGCATTCCATTTGGGATTTGTGGCAGTGCGGTGGTACGCCCTCTGCTGGGTGATAGGGCTGGTAGCTGCCTATGTTGTCGTGATGCGCTTGTACAAGGTACAGCGCATAGCCGACGAACTTTTCGACCCGCTTTTCCTCTATTGTTTCTTTGGAATTCTCATTGGTGCAAGGTTAGGACATTGTTTGTTCTACGAGCCGGGCTATTTCTTGGCGCATCCGTTGGAGATGCTCCTTCCCCTCAAAGACACAGCCGAGGGCTGGAAATATGTGGGCTATTCGGGATTAGCGAGCCACGGAGGCACACTCGGACTGATGATTGCCCTATGGCTCTATGTTCGTAAAACGAAGTTGCCACTCCTGCGGGTGCTGGACAACATCGCCATTGCAACGCCCATCACGGCTTTTGCCATTCGTATGGGCAATTTGATGAACTCCGAAATTGTGGGTAAACCCACGGGGAACGATTGGGGCTTTATCTTCGTGAAAAATGGGGAGGACTTCGCCCGCTACCCTGCGCAACTCTACGAGGCTTTGGCTTATCTGTTGCTCTTTTTCATCGGTTTGGCAATCTATTTCTACCGCCGCAAAGCCGATGCACCACGCCGTTTGGAATGGCAGGCAACGCATAAGACCGCGCTTTTGCCCAATGATGCAGGTGTTGGCACAGGTTGGTATTTCGGCTTCTGTTTGACAAGTATTTTCACCTTCCGCTTTTTCATCGAAATGCTCAAGGAGGTGCAAGAGCCTTGGGAGCTTGAAATGCAATCGCTCATCGGTATCAATCAGGGACAGTTGCTGAGTATTCCTTTCGTCCTCTTAGGCGTCTATTGCCTTTTTGGGCTGAAACGCTGGGCAGAGAAGTAAGTCGTTCCGCTTCTTAGCAGACTTGTCTCGACAGGGCGCATTTAAGCACATGCGTTGCTTGGCTTTGCTCGTTTGACAGGGCGAGAAGGTTCGCTTAGTATCATACAAATAGGCAGGCTCACATCCTTTGGAGATGTGAGCCTGTCTATTTGTATGGTCGTGCTAT
>JBHAFO010000077.1:0-8098 GCA_041856145.1 Alloprevotella sp. | reverse complement strand
GTTGATTGTCAAAAGTCAGTGGACGGCACAATCAAATATCTCTATCGCACTGCCGATGGGCACTACATCGAAACGGTTTTTATTCCCTCCGATGATCGTGCCACACTGTGCGTGTCGAGCCAAGTAGGATGCAAGATGAATTGCCAATTCTGTATGACAGGGCGACAAGGCTATATGACCTCTCTCTCTGCAACAGAAATTCTGAATCAAATCTACTCTCTTCCCGAGCGCGACCGCTTGACCAATATAGTATATATGGGGCAGGGTGAACCGTTCGACAACCTCGATAATGTTCTTCGCTCTACTGAGGCGATGACAGAGGCTTGGGGATACGGCTGGAGTCCTACACGCATCACAGTTTCGACCATTGGCTTACCCAAAGGGCTTGTTCGCTTCTTGGATAATAGCCGTTGCCATCTCGCTATTTCGTTGCACCATCCTTTCCCAGAAGAGCGTGCTAAGATTATGCCTATTGAAAAGGCTTTTTCCATTCAAGAGGTAGTCAATTTGCTCAAACAATACGACTTCTGTCGTCGTCACCCCTTGGACAATAATACCTCACGGCAACGCCGATTGTCGTTTGAGTATATTGTTTTTGGAGGACTTAACGACACGACACGCCATGCCCAAGCCTTGGTAGACTTGTTGCGAGACTTGGATTGTCGTATCAACCTCATTCGCTTTCATACCATTCCTGATACGCCTCTACAGGGTACAAACGAGGAATCGCTCATTCGTTTTCGTGACTACCTTACTTCCCACGGACTTTTTGCAACCATCCGTGCGTCAAGGGGCGAGGATATTTTTGCCGCTTGTGGCTTGCTAACTACGAAGAAGCAAGAGGCGGAGCGACAACAACAGCACTCATAAACGCATTCCGTATATGAAAGAACTCAACCACCACGAGGAGCAAACGCCAACTGCGCCCTCTCGCAAATTACGCATCGGTATCACACACGGTGATCCTAACGGTATTGGTTATGAAGTTATCTTCAAAACCTTTGCCGAGCCAATGATGTTGGAACTCTGCACACCCATCGTTTATGGCGGAAGCAAGATAGCACAACAGCATCACCATACCATCGGTGCAAAGGTAAACTTCCATCCCATTGCTGTGGCTACAGAAGCCAAAGCCGACCTGTTGAATGTGCTGAACTGTGTGCAAGAAGCTGTAAATATCGACTTAGGTAAAGCCACCCCCGAGGCTGGAAGAGCTGCATTCATTGCACTCGAAAGAGCAGTTAGCGACTACAAAGCAGGACTGATTGATGCCATTGTGACTGCGCCTATCAATAAGAACAGCATCCAAAGCGATGAGTTTGTTTTCAAGGGGCATACAGAATATTTCGCACACCGATTTGAAGCCAACACAGAGCCTTTAATGATTCTCTGCAACGACCGCTTGCGCGTGGCACTTGCCACCACGCATTTGGCTTTACGAGATGTGAGCGATGCTCTGAGCATTGAGTTGTTGCAGGAAAAGCTCCAGACTTTGCACCAAAGTTTGCTCCACGATTTTCTCATTCCAGCTCCTCGCATTGCGGTATTGAGTCTTAATCCGCACTGTGGCGATGGCGGACTTTTGGGTAGAGAGGAAGCCACGATTATCGTGCCTGCCATTGCCGAATCACAGGGTAACGGCATTCCTTGTTATGGACCTTATGCTGCCGATGGTTTCTTTGGGAAAGGATTGTACAAGCATTTCGACGCGATTCTTGCGATGTATCACGACCAAGGCTTAGCACCTTTCAAGGCCTTGACCGATGGTGATGGCGTTAATTTCACGGCTGGACTTGATTATGTGCGCACCTCGCCCGACCATGGCACGGCTTTCGACATTGCGGGGCACGGTGTAGCAGACGAAAGCTCTATGCGTCATGCCATTTATATGGCTTTGGATATTGTTCGTAACCGCAACTTCGATAAGGTGGCACATAGTAATCCTTTGCCAAAGCTCTATCACGAACATCGCGAAGACCAAGGGCGCAGTCGCCGATTCGCCTCTTCCACTCGACAAGTAAACACCACCGCTCCACAAAAAACGCAAACAGAAGTATGAAGTTCGCTATCATTGCCGCTGGCGAAGGCTCACGTCTTGCCGAAGAAGGCATCCGACAGCCCAAACCTTTAGTGCCACTCCTGGGCGAAGCTATGATTGCACGCTTGATGCGTATCTTCGCCAACTGTGGTGCGGAGGAAATTGTTGTAATGGTCAATCAACTGCACCCAGAGACGGCTACCTTTGTGCGCCAATACGCAAAACAACTCCCCTGCCCCATACGTTTGCTTGAAAAGACTACGCCCAGTTCGATGCACAGTTTCTTTGAGATTAGTCCTTACCTTGGTGATGCGCCTTTCTGCCTAACTACAGTAGATACAATCTTTAAGGAGAAAGATTTTGCTGAGTATATCAAGGCTTTCCAGCAGTCGGAGGACGATGGTATGATGGCTGTGACAGATTTCATAGATGACGAGAGTCCACTTTATGTCGGTACGGACTCGGCTCAACGTATTACGGGATTTTTCGATGAGCAAGGAGATGCAAAATATATTTCGGGCGGTATCTATTGCCTCAAGCCCCAAGCTCTGAAAACCTTGGAACGCTGTATGAACGAAGGGCAGAGCCGTATGCGCAACTTCCAACGTGGGCTTGTTGAAGATGGCTTGCAACTTCGAGCTTATCCTTTCCCTAAAATTTTGGATGTGGATCACGCTGGGGACATTGCCAAGGCTGAAACTTTTTTGGAGGAGGTATGAGAATCGTCTGTATTTACCGTTCGCCTCGCTTTTCGCCCAACTCGGTGGAGCGTGATGCGGCTATTCTCGAAGCTGTTGGCGCAACTCTGAGTGCTGGAGGACATCAGACCATATATATAAAAGAGGATGAAATTTCGGAAGAGCTGTTTGAAGATGCAGATGCAGTCTTCTCTATGGCACGAGATACGGCTAATCTACAACGTTTAGAGGCTTGGACTGAACACTGTGCAACTGTTCCCAATCGCCCCAAAGCCCTCTTGCAAGCTTCTCGCACCTTTCTCACACAATTGATGGCAGAGCACAATGTTCCACAACCTAAGTTTGAACAAGTAGGCATCGCACTTCCCAACATATCCTTCCCACTTTGGATTAAACGGGGCGACTTCTGTGCACAAGAGAAAGGAGATGTGAGTCTTGTACAAGATTGGACAGAATTGCAAACTATACTCACAGCTTTTGAGGAAAGAGGTATTACGGATGTCTTGGCTTTCTCGCATGAGAATGGCGATCTCATCAAGTTTTACGGAGTAGCAGGAACAGATTTTTTCTACATTACTTATCCTAAAGCCGTGGATGGCTTCAGCAAGTTTGGACTTGAGGCTTACAACCACGAACTCTCGCATTATACATTTTCCCAAGAGGCACTTCACGAAGCGATAAATACTGTAGCAGAAGCAAGTGGGCTATCTGTTTATGGGGGCGATGCCATTGTGCACCCTGATGGCTCTTTCGTGATCATCGATTTCAACGACTGGCCGAGCTTTGCTACGTGTCGTGACGATGCAGCAAAGGCGATTGCCTCACTGCTCCATAGCGAAAAATAAATTAAACAGTTATGACTGCTCAAAACAAGACGCAACTCCAAGCTACTTTTAAGTCGCAAGACACGGAGGAATGGCTCGATATTCATTTTACTCGCCCACTCGGACTGTTGTGGGCAAAGGCTTTCAATGCTTTCGACATTCACCCAAATGTGATCACCATCCTTTCCATCTTCCTCGGAGCAGGGGCAGGACTTTGTTTCTTTAGTCCCGAATTATGGATTAACATTATTGGGATTTTCCTGCTCGTTTGGGCAAACCTCTTCGACAGTGCCGACGGGCAATTAGCACGTATGACAGGCAAGAAAACACGCTGGGGACGTATCCTTGACGGCTTTGCTGGGGATGTTTGGTTCGTGATGATTTATTTAGCTGTAATATATCGGTGTTACTTGGAGTACGACTGGCAAGGTGGCATCTATGCTTTCGGACTTTGTTTTGTTGCTGGAGCAATTTGGCACGCTAAGCAAAGCCAGCTGGCAGACTATTATCGCAACATCCACCTCTTCTTCCTCAAAGGCGAAGCAGGCTCGGAATTGGACAATTCAGTCAAGTTGCGTGAAGAGTTTAAGCAATTAAGTTGGAAAACCGACTTTTTTTGGAAGCTCTTTCTCAACTCTTATGCAGGCTATACCCGTTCACAGGAGAAAATGACACCCAAGTTCCAGGCTTTCAAAGCCCACTTGGTAGAACGTTACCCTGACGGCGTGTTTCCACAAGCCTTGCGCGATGAATTTCGTGCGGGCAGTCGCCCGTTGATGCCTTTAGCCAATTTCCTTACCTTCAATGCTCGAGCAATTACGCTCTATATAAGTCTTCTCGTGGGGCATATTTGGATTTATCCAGTGGCAGAAATATCTGTCTTTGTCATCGTATTCTTGCGCATGCGCAATCGCCACGAAGCACTCTGCGAACGCTTGATGCTAAAGTATTAACCCTCTTTCCCTTCTATGCGTCCTTTATACCGCAATCTTTTCATGCTATTTGGTCTTGCAGCCATAGCATTTATGTTCTATAAATTCGACCTTTCGTGGGCGTCTGTCCAAAAGGCCATTTTCGGAGCTGGCTACTATTTGCCAGCCATGATTGGTGTTTGGTTTTTCGTCTATGCTTGCAATGCCGCCGCCTTCCAAATCATCGTAAACACAACATCCTCCGCGCAGGTACTCAATGCGGAGAAAAAGACAGAAATTCCCGATAGATTAGGCTTCTGGCGGTCGTACAAACTCACCGTTTCGGGCTTTGCATTTAGCTACACCACGCCCTTTGGATTTGGAGGTCTGCCTTATCGCATTATGGAACTTACCAACTATGTGGGTAAGAACCGTGCTCTGGCTTCGACTGTACTCTACTCCACAATGCACATCCTCTCGCACTTCTGTCTGTGGACGCTCGCAGCTTTTCTGCTTATTATATTCTATACAGAGAAAATCGACATTTGGATGGGTAGCGTCTTAGCTCTCTACTTTTTCGTGCTTGCGGTCGTAGTTTACTTCTTCTTTGCGGGCTACCGCAATGGTATGGTATTGAATGTACTGGGCTTCTTCCAAAAAATCCCATTCCTCAAGCGGCATGCCAATCGCGTTTACGAGGCAAAACGAGAGAGCTTGGAACAAATGGACACCAATATTTCTTATCTCCACTCCCGACCCAAGGCTTTCTATTCGAGCCTCCTCTTCGATGCACTCGGCAGAGTCATCAACGCCTTTGAGTTCTACTTTATCCTCTTGGCTATCAAAGTGGACATCACCTTTATGGATGCCATTTTGGTACTTGCATTCTCTTCCCTCATGGGCAATCTTCTATTCTTCCTCCCCATGCAACTGGGCGCACGAGAAGGCGGATTGGCAGCGAGCTTGGCTATCTTGGGCAAAGGCGTTGCAGATGGATTTATGACGGGCATCTTTACCCGTATTCGCGAACTCTTTTGGATTTGTGTCGGGGTACTCTTGGTGAAAATAGGTAATAAGAACAAACAATGATGATGATAAAGTCACTCCTTTTCGACTACGGCGGTACACTTGATGTGCCTGCACGGCATTGGGCTAAGGTGCTTTGGGAAGCCTATCAAGCCTATGAAGTTCCCATCACAGAGGAACAATTTAGAGAGGCATATGTCTTTGCAGAACGCTACCTCGCCACCCATCCCGTGATTGAGCCTTTGGACAATTTCAATGTGTTGTTACACAAAAAGGTGGAACTCGAGACCGAAGAACTTGTGCGCCTTGGTCATTGGCGGGTGAAGGAAACAAAGCGGGCAAACCTCTCTGAATCGATAGCTGCCTATTGCAACGACAAGGTTATTGCAGGTTTAGATGCCACTAAGGAAGTGCTCGAACAACTTTCAGAGCGGTACAAACTCGTTATTGTCAGCAATTTTTATTGCAACCTTCGCACCGTGATGGCAGACTACGGTCTCTTGTCCTATTTCGACCACATAGTTGAAAGTGCTGTTGTAGGCATTCGCAAACCCGATCCTGCTATTTGGCAACTCGGAGTAGAAGCCTCAGGCTTTTCAGCCGAAGCATGCTGCGCCATTGGCGACTCCTACAGTAAGGATATTACCCCTGCCAATTCTATTGGTTGCTCCACCATCTGGATTAAAGGCGAAAGCTGGAAACCTGAGACGCGCACCGAGAACGTGGCTACGCATACCATCTCCAAACTTCAAGATCTCCTCCCTATTCTGCTCTAATTTGTAGAAAGCTTTTACTAATAAGCAAGGTGATAATCTTTCTTACCAACTTCGCGCCAAAGCCGACAGCATCCCATTTTGCAGTCGGCTTTGGCTTTCTACTGATAGCCTAATGAGGTGTTTTCTATTGCGATGAAGAAGCTGGGTTCCAACAAATAATAGAAATTTTCTCCTGCCTGAAAATTCTTCGCCCTGCGCGCCAACATTCGCATTCTACACCACATTTTTTTGTGCAGGTAAAAAACGCTTTTCCCTACCTCCAGCCAAAAATGTTAGTGCAAGAAGAAAAGTTCTTCTGTACCAATCGTGAAATTCTTAAGCGTGGTTCTATACTTTCTACCAGGAGAAATTGGTTGGTGTGGCACAGGTCAAGCAAACAGCTAAGTAGGTTCTATCTGTTTGACTATCCGAAAAGAAATCGACTGACCTTATGAAATAAAGCTGTATATGCTGCTATTTTACTTTTGAGAAGGAGTGGGCATAAGAAATTCCTTTCTCAACTTGCCATAAAAGGGGGTGAGAAAGGATGAATACTGCTTTGAGAAAATTTGCAAGGGGAAAGTGAATCCTACTTATTATAAGCCAGGAATAAACTTTCGCCAAAAATCGATGCGGTCGGGCTTGTTGAAGCCGTGACAAGCCATCGGTAAGTGACTGCCTATATCGGCGTAGCAAAATGCAGGCTGTACATCGATAGCAAAATGTAAGCCCTCTATCATCGATGGGGTCTTAAAGTCTTTGGGAACTAAAGCCCAGAATAAGTCTTCATTATAGAGTTCGTTGTCTTGTGCTTTGAAATAAGCAATTTCTTCTGCATAAAGCTGACATCCTCTGCGAAAGCTCTCCACTTTTCGAAGCGAGAAGCCACCATTGCCCACGCGTCCAAAGCGTTGCCAACGGATTACTTTTTGACGAGGCTTTAACCATAGGCGCAATTGCCGTAATTGCTTGATGGGGAAATGGCGGTAAGGCGTGCGCATTGGCCAAGGGGCAGCCAAATGGTCATAATCCTTTTGTAGCCATTCTGAAAGTTCGTCACGAAACACCCAAGCATCGAGGTGGCAAATGAGGATATAGTCATAGTCGGAGAATAGTTCATAGAACTGAGCAGATATCATCATGTCATTATAGCCCGATAGTCCGCGTTTACGTCCTAACCAATCTGTGGAAACTTCCAGCTCTTGTACTTGTGGAAATTGTTGAGTAAGCTCTCCTAAGTCCAACCCTTTTGGTTTTAGGAACACGGCTGAATAATTAGCCAAGACCTTGAGATTATTGTCCAAGGCTCTCAGCTCCCAATTCTGCAACTGTGATTGATAGAGCGGAATAACGATTTTTACTTTGGGGCGTATGTTCATTTGTTCTCCATATTCTTACGTTCCAACACCTTGCCATTCTCGTCCACATAGTAGAGCCTATTGAAATCCTCACGTGTGCGTTTCCAACGATTATGACTCCACAAATAAATGGCAGGCTCACGGCGAATTGTTGCTTCCAAACGTTGGAAATAAATGTCTGTCAGTTCAAAATCTGCCTTCTCTTTCGTGTCACGGCAAATGAGCTGCAACTCACAATGATAATAGCCTCGCTTGATACGCCTAACATCGCCATAAACAAAGGCTTGGTGCGTGTGCTTGACAATGCGCTCACTACCCGTAAATACGGGGGTGTCTTGGTTGAGGAAGGTTACCCAATGATGGATGTTCCACCAAAGAGGACTTTGGTCTGCAATATAGCCAACAATAACAGGTTGACCCGCTCTGCCAAATTGCACGATCTTACGCAACGACTCCGACATAGCAATACAATGTGCCCCTTGTCGCTC
>JBHAFO010000076.1:0-3115 GCA_041856145.1 Alloprevotella sp. | reverse complement strand
CCATATGGAGCATGGAGCGCAGACGTTCCGAGCTGAAAGGCAAGAAAGGCTCAAACGCAATAGCCAAGTTGGCAACCAGCTGTAAACTAAGGTTAAGAATCATACCCACACGACCCATATCGGTCTTAGCCAATTTCCACGGCTCGGTATCGGCCAAGTATTTGTTTCCGATGCGAGCCAAGTTCATGGCTTCCTTTTGGGCATCTCGGAACTTGAATACATCGAGTAGCTTTTCCACCTCGGCCTTTACATCGGCAAACTCCTTCAAGGTTTCTCGATCGTACTCGGTCCACTCGCCCGGTGCGGGCACACAGCCATCGAAATACTTTTGTGTCAACACCAAGGCACGGTTCACGAAATTGCCGTAGACTGCCACCAGTTCGTTGTTGTTGCGAGCCTGAAAATCGCGCCAAGTAAAGTCATTGTCCTTTGTTTCGGGAGCGTTGGCGGTCAGCACATAGCGCAGCACATCTTGCTTTCCGGGGAAGTCTTCGAGATACTCGTGCAACCATACGGCCCAGTTGCGCGAGGTAGATATTTTGTCACCCTCCAGGTTCAAGAATTCGTTGCTCGGCACATTATCGGGCAAGATGTAGCTACCCTCGGCCTTGAGCATGGCCGGGAACACGATGCAGTGAAACACAATGTTGTCCTTACCGATGAAGTGCACCAAACGGGTTTCGGGATCTTTCCACCACGTTTCCCAGCTATCGGGCAGCAACTCTTTCGTATTGGAGATGTACCCAATGGGCGCATCGAACCATACGTACAGCACCTTACCTTCGGCACCTTCCACCGGCACGGGAATGCCCCAATCCAAGTCACGGCTCACCGCCCGCGGTTGTAGCCCCATATCCAGCCAGCTTTTGCACTGTCCATACACATTGGGACGCCATTCCTTATGCTCTTCCAATATCCATTGTCCCAACCAAGCCTCGTGTTTGTCCAAAGGCAGATACCAATGCTTGGTTTCTCTCATCACGGGTCGACTGCCACTGATGGCACTCTTGGGGTTGATCAAGTCGGTAGGCGAAAGCGATGTGCCACATTTCTCGCATTGGTCTCCGTATGCGCCTTCGTTGTGACAATGCGGACATTCGCCGGTGATGTAGCGATCGGCCAAGAATTGATGTGCTTCTTCGTCGTAATACTGCTCCGAAGTCTTTTCCACAAATTCGCCTTTATCATAGAGTGTGCGAAAGAAATCCGAAGCCAACTCACGATGCGTGTTTGAGGTGGTACGACTGTATACATCGAACGAGATACCGAAGTCCTCGAACGAGCGTTTGATAAGTGCGTGATAGCGATCCACCACGTCTTGGGGTGTAATTCCCTCTTTCTTAGCACGAATGGTGATGGGCACCCCGTGTTCGTCCGAGCCTCCGATAAACAATACGTCTTCTTTCTTCAATCTCAGGTAGCGAACATAAATATCCGACGGCACATATACCCCCGCCAAGTGTCCGATGTGCACGGGGCCATTGGCATAGGGCAAAGCCGAAGTGACGGTGGTGCGCTTAAATTTCTTTTCCATATATATTATATTGGTGTTTTGCGATGTTTCTATTCATTATCAGCGAGGCAAAGATACCGAAAAACGTAGTTTCGCCCACTCATTGCCCCCACCTTTCTGCTTTTGTTCGCCTTTATTGAGCATCGGTCAACCTCACACCCTGCCATAAAAAGCCCTATGATTCCCCCATTCGTCCTCCCACTTTGCCGGCTATCATGCAAAAAAACGAACCCGACCTTTGGAGAATATGAAAATTGAGCTATCTTTGCACTCGCAAAACAAACCATGGCGGGATAGCTCAGCTGGTTAGAGCGCATGATTCATAATCATGAGGTCACCGGTTCAATCCCGGTTCCCGCTACATTCAAAGAGCAGATGCCTGCACCCATCGCGGTGACAGGCATTTTTTGTTTGCTATACTTAAACAGCCACGCCCCCATCCTCTCACACAGCAGCAGCTTGGTTCAGGCGAGTCGGACAGGATTCCTCATGGCGTAGCAACTTACATACGTACATCTGGCATCGGCATCACGTCTCAGCAGCGATATTCCCTCCGAAATAGGCCGACAATGTCTAACAAAGTTGCCTGCCTCCTTTCAAGCCTGTACCCACTTCTCTATCCATGGACAAAAACGACATTCCCCTTCGCAACCTCGCAGAGAGAATGCAAAGGGGAATGCTTTTATAGGCCAACTGTTCGGAGAAGCAAGGCTTCGAGAGCAGTTATCGCCCGCCGAATCGCCGTGGCGAATCCGGAATTTACTTCACGGTTTCAGGGCCTTTACCGCTTACTTTAGGCCAGCCAGGGTTTTGATAAACCACCGATGTTCCCAAATCAGTCTTGTCACCGCTTGCCGTTTCACGGAAGGTGCTTTGCGGCAATGGGCTGAGGTAGTGAGCCGGAGTAAAGTTATAGCCTTCGAACACAGGGTTGTTCTTCTTGCTGGCTTGGTAGGGACGGAGGTAAACACCACTGATGGTCTCGGACGAGATCGTACCGGTACCGCCTTCCACATCTACCTTAGCCAAGTCATTACCTTTATCGTCAACCAGCGTACCGGCATAAATACTACCCCAGTAGCGAGCACCCTCAACTTGATAGTTCTTCACTTGATCGCAAGCTCTCCAACGCCTCAAGTCGGCCCAACGCAGACCTTCGCCGATAAGTTCATTGCGTCGCTCACGACGAATGTTGTACAAGATTGCGTCTACCAATTGCCCTTGTGAGTAAGCACCAAAGTCACCCTTGGCTTCTTCGGCCATAACGGTTGCCGCAATCGTAGCGCGGAAATCGTCGCTCACTTTGGCACGATTGCGCAATGCTTTCCAATAGCTTTCGGCAGTAGCGTCGATGGCACCTGTTTTCTCGTAGCATGCCTCCATATAGTTCAGCAATGCCTCGGCTGCTCTAAAGATGGGATAACCCGACACACCTGCATGGTGGCGCAGTTGCATGTCCTCATCATAATGCTTGCCTTTCTTCACTGCAAATCCGGTCACCATACGCACCTCGTTATTACCACTCACCATGAACTTGAAGTCCACCTTCACGGGCGAACCATCCTTGGCTTTGTAGTTTTCTACATCGTTGTCCTTCTTGGT
>JBHAFO010000075.1:0-2579 GCA_041856145.1 Alloprevotella sp. | reverse complement strand
GTGCGAGAATCTTTTGCAGATAAAGTTCTGCAACCACACACCGATATATGCTGAAAAATAAGAGTAAACTTTTGGATGGAATGTTATCCCCAGTCATTGCGTTGGCGGGTAACTTAATTTTAGTCTATCTGCTATATTTCATAGCACGCATCGCTTATTTACTCGAGAACTATGCTTCTTTCTCAGAGGGATTGTCTTTGGAACATTTGCTAACCCTCTTCGGAGGCGGATTGATGTTTGATACTTCTGCTATCTTATATACCAATATGCTCTACATTGTGCTGATGCTTTTCCCGCTATGGCTCAAAGAACGTAGAGCATACCATCTCCTTTGTAAATGGGTCTTTGTCGTGGTGAACACGCTTACCTTTATTATCAACTTGGCAGATGCGGTGTATTTCCCTTTCACGCTTCGACGGACAACAACGAGCGTGTTCCGAGAGTTTAGCAATGAGAACAATCTAGGTAGTATCTTTTTCTCTGAACTCATCAGCCACTGGTATTTTGTACTTCTTACAGTCCTTGTCGTTTGGGCATTATGGCATTGTTACATTATGCCTCGGACAAAAAGTGAGAACTATCGCACCTTGCGCCAACGCCTCGCCTTCGGGGGGACAATGTTTGGTGCTCTCGTTGTTGCAACACCTTTGGTCATTGGCGGATGCCGCGGAGGACTGGAAACGGGCATTCGTCCAATCACCATTAACAATGCCAATCAATATGTGAAGCGTCCACAAGAATGTGCCGTGGTGCTGAACACACCATTTGCCCTTATACGGACAATCGGGAAAAGTGTCTTTGTCAATCCGAATTATTACACAAGTCCGCAAGAATTAGAGGCGATTTTCAACCCTATCCATACGCCACAAAAGGCGCAGGCATTGAAGAAGAAAAATGTAGTTGTGCTTATTGTCGAAAGTTTTGGCAAGGAGTATATCGGTGCGCTGAACAAGGATTTGGAGAATGGACGCTACAAAGGCTATACGCCCAATATCGACAAATTGATTTCCAAAAGCCTTGTTTTCCCAACGACCTTTGCTAATGGACACAAGAGTATTGATGGTATGCCATCTGTGCTGTCCAGCATTCCAATGTTTGTTGAACCTTTTGTGCTCACACCAGCTTCTATGAACAATTACACCGGTATGGCAGGTCTGCTTGCAAAGGAAGGTTATACGACAGCCTTTTTTCATGGAGCAAATCGCGGGTCTATGGGATTTTTGGCGTTTGCTAATAAAACCGGCTTCCAAAACTATTATGGTCGGCAAGACTACTCTGCGGACAAACGCTTTGGGGGAGATGCCGACTTTGATACCAACTGGGGCATTTGGGACGAGCCTTTCTTGCAGTACTATTGTACAAAGATGGGCGAGATGCGCCAACCCTTTATGACAGCCTTGTTTACTGTTTCGTCACATCACCCTTTTGAACTGCCTGAGCAATATCAGTCGGTTTTCAAGGAGGAGGCACTACCTATTCACAAGTGCATCCGCTATACAGACATGGCGCTCGGCAAATTCTTTGCATCGGCTGAAAAACAACCTTGGTTCAAGAACACAATCTTTGTGATTACTGCTGACCACACGAATGAGAGCAACTTTGACGAGTATCGTAGCGACATCGGTACTTTTGCTGTTCCCTTGATTATCTATGATCCAAGTGGAGATATTCCGGTAGGCGTGAGTCAAAGCATCGGACAGCAGATCGACATTCTTCCAACGATACTGGGACATTTGGGTTATAGTAAGCCTTATCTCTCCTTTGGTTGCGATCTCTTGACAACACCTGCGGAGAAAACCTATGCGCTTAACTATATCAATGGCGTTTATCAGTATACCAAGAATGGCTATGTCCTGCAATTTGATGGCAAGCAAAGCAAGGGACTTTATGCTTTGAGCGACCGCACGATGAAGCATAATCTTGTGGGAAAAAATGCTGTGCAACAGCAGATGGAACGTGAACTGAAGGCTATCATTCAGCAGTATATGGAACGAATGGTCAATGACCGACTTTTGCCAGGTAAATAAAGCTTGCGAAGAAACGATGAAGACATTGAAGCAAACTTCCTCCCACCTTGTCTACCTCTGTATGCGTGGATTGTGGTATGCGCTATCGCTACTTCCTCTGCGGCTATTATATGTATTGTCTGACGGACTATACTTCCTGATGGCACATGTCGTGAAGTATCGCCACCAGGTTATATGGAAAAATTTACGGTCATCTTTTCCCGATAAAACAGAGGCAGAGCTACGAGCTATAGAGAAAGGCTTTTACCGTTATTTCTGCGATTATTTTGTAGAAACTATCAAGCTCATGACGATGTCCAAGGAAGAGCTGATGCGTCGGATGACTTTCTCGGGAGTCGAAACGGTCAATGCCGTCTTGGAAGAAGGGCAGTCTGTAGGATTTTATTTAGGACATTTGGGAAACTGGGAGTGGATTACGAGCTTGCCCCATTGGCTGACGAAAAAAGCCGTGAGTTGCCAGATTTACCATCCCTTAGAAAATGCAGAAATTGATCGCCTTTTCAAAGATGTACGAGAGCGACAAGGGGCACATTGTATCGCTATGTCGGAGTC
>JBHAFO010000074.1:0-7032 GCA_041856145.1 Alloprevotella sp. | reverse complement strand
CTTAGTGGTGGTCTCAATCATCTGTGTGAGCGACGTTCCCTGCGCCATGCTCAGCTCGGCTGCAAAATCACCCTCTTCCAAACTCGGGATAAATTCTCCGCCGAGTTTACTGAAGCCTGCCACGCTCACGAGGAAGAGCACCACTGCCGAAACGATCAGCTCTTTGTTGAACCGCAAAGCCCAGTTGATAACAGGACGATACCAGCTTTCCAACTTGTGCATCATACGGTCGGAGAAATTCTCCTTGGTCTTCACTTTCTTACTCAAGAAGAGCGAGGTTGCCATCGGCACATAGACCATCGACAGGAGGAACGCTCCAAGGATGGCAAAGAAGATGGTCAAAGCCATGGGGCGGAACATTTTGCCCTCAATGCCGACCAAGGTCATCAGCGGAATATAGACAATCATTATTATGATCTCTCCAAAAGCTGCCGAGTTGCGGATGCGTGACGAAGCATAAAGCACTTCGGCGTCCATCTCAGCCTGCGTGAGCCTCAGCGAAGGGTACTTCGTCCGCAGCTTCTCAAGGTGCAGACAAACTGCCTCCACGATAATTACTGCCGAGTCCACTATCATGCCGAAGTCGATGGCTCCGAGACTCATCAAGTTGCCACTGATGCCAAAGAGTTGCATCATGCCAAAGGCAAAGAGCATGCTCAGAGGAATGACACTTGCCACGACTAAACCCGCACGATAGTTGCCAAGGAAAAGAATCAGTATAAAGATGACGATCAGTCCGCCCTCCACGAGATTACGGGCGATTGTTCCTTGCACACGTTCAACCAACTGCGTACGGTCAATGTAAGGCTCAATGACGACGCCCTCGGGCAGGGATTTTTGAATGCTGGCGATGCGTGTCTTCACACGCTCACTCACTTCTTGAAAATTCTCGCCTTTGAGCATAATCGTGATGCCTGCCACCACTTCGCCCTCACCGTTTCGGGTAACAGCCCCAAAGCGGGTAGCTGTTCCGAAGCGCACCTCTGCCACATCACGGATGCGAACGGGCGTACCTGCCACAGTCTTAATGGCGATGTTCTCCACATCTTGCAAAGTCTTGACCACTCCGATGCCACGAATGAAGTACTGCTGGTTCTGCTGTTCAATGTAACTACCACCCGTGTTGGCATTGTTGCGTTCCAAGGCATCGTACACTTCGGGAATGGTTACGCCCGAAGCATTGAGACGATCGGCATCCACTGTCACTTCGTACTGCTTCACAAAACCGCCCCAACCGCTCACTTCTGCCAAGCCCTTTGTTCCAGACAACTGCTGGCGCACCACCCAATCTTGCAGACTGCGCAGTTCCGTAAGCGAATACTTTTGTTCGTAACCCTCCTTGGCACGCAGGGTATAATGGTAGATTTCGCCAAGTCCCGTAGCCACAGGTCCGAGCGAGGTGTGCCCATCTTTGGGCAATTCTTCTGCCACTTCTTTCAACTGCTGGCTCACTTGCTGGCGCGCCCAGTAGATGTCGGCATCGTCTTCAAACACAAGGGTGATGACCGATAGCCCACTGTGCGAAACGCTTCGCCGTTCCTCTAACTTCGGGATATTAGCCATTGCCCGCTCAATGGGCGTTGTGATATATTGCTCCACCTCTTGTGCGCCCAAAGCAGGAGCTTGGGTAATCACCTGCACTTGGTTATTTGTGATGTCGGGCGTTGAGTCGAAAGGCAAGCGCAGGAGGGACACCGTGCCCCAAACGATGAGAGCGAGGGTCAAGACGCCAATAACAAGTTTGTGCTTGATGGCGTATTCCATGAGTTTCTGAAACATAACTTAGTGCTCGCCATGTTCGCCCAACATAGAGGCGAGGTAAAAACTATTCGTTGTAACAATCTGCAAGTCCCGATCGAACTTATCAAGAGGAGTAACCTGCGTATAGCCGTTGCTCTCCACACCCACTTTCACCTCGTGGCGACTAAAGTGGTGCTTCATCTTCGTATCCAAAGCATGCTTCTCCTTGTGTACAAAGACATAAGCTTTGCCATCTTCCTTTACAATCGCCTCAGTGGGCACTGCCAACAATCTTTCCACACCAACAGCGATGCGCCCCGTAACGTACATTCCGTCAAAGAGCTTTGCCGTGCCTGGATTATTGACCTTCACATGAACAGCCACGCTCTTACTGCCTTCATTGAAATAATCGTTGATGCCCGTCACCGTGCCTTCCACCTCTGCACCTTCTTGGTTCGTCAAGGCAATCCAAACCTTTGCACCCACTTTCACTTTGTTCAAATCTCGTTCAAACACATTGAGGTCGCACTGCACGGCATCGTTGTTGCGGATTGTCATGATGGGCGTTTGCATATCGGCATAGCTACCCAAACTTGCCGTGATCGCGCTCACCGTACCAGCGATGGGCGAAACGAGCGGAAAGCTCGTGGTAAACTTACCTGCCTTCACAGCAGAAACACTCACACCAAACTGTTGCAACTGGCGAGCGATGCCCATTTCCTTGGCTTGCGCAATGCGATAATTGGCTTGTGCTTGTTGGAGATTCTTGCCTAATCCTGCGCCCTGCGATTGGAGATATTGCTGACGCTCCATCTCCGCTTTGGCGAAGTCGGCTTCCTTACAGGCTTGGTAATACTCGCGCTGGAGGACAACGATTTCGGGGTTTTCGACCGTCGCGAGCACCTGTCCCTTGCCCACTTTCTGACCTTCCACGACAAACACTTTTTGCACCATGCCTGCCACTTTGGACGTTACCTCTGCCATGTTCTGCGCACGGAGCACGAGTTGACCGTTGGCAGTCAGCAGTTCGGTCATTTCACGCTCTTCCATACGTCCCACGCCGAACTTCATCGACTTGAGTTGCTCGGCTTCGAGAGCGATGTTGCTGTGATCTACTTCTTCTTCGCCATGCTCCTCTTCTTTCGGAGCAGTGCTGTTGCTATTGAGGAATAGCACGCCCATAAAGGCGATAACACCTATTGCAAGGATAATAATAATATTCTTTTTCATGAGATTGTGAGTTGTGACGCATAGCCCATACTGGCACAAAGCAGAGCCTTGTCCCTATGACGGGTTGTGCTAAAATACAAGGAGCTGATGCTTGCAATGAACCTTGCGAACGCCCAGCAACTGTCCAAACGGAACGCTCGGACATACTTGTATTAACGATTAAATATATAGGAATTGGACTTCTTCCATTTTCTAAATGGAAGAAGGAATTGTGGGCTTATCCCAACAATCGTTAGCCCATAGGTGGTCCTCGTAACCCGCCTATGGATGCGAAGCCCGCTTGCAAGGTGCAAGGTGCTTCAGAAAAAGAAAATACGAGAGGAAGAGACGCCTGTTTTACAGCAGTCTTTTTCACAGAGGCATAGAGCTGGGGCTGTTGTTTTTCAACCCTTTTCTGCACCTCTTGCACACTCTTGACATTGAGCACAGAGTGGCACAAATCTTCCACAGAGCCGTGCTCCGCAGGCATTTCCCCTAAGGGTGTGGGATGGGTACTCGTGTGCTGACCGCTCACATGTCCCTCCACGGCGCATTGCCCAGCGACAAAACAGGCTTCTTGATAATGGTGGTGATGAAACACAGAGGTCACGAGCAACAACATCATTGTTGCCCAACCTATAAACCCTGTATAAATTTTCTGTTTCATCTTGGGCAAAGATAGGCATATTCAGTAGAATAGTCCTCTTCTTGCGCTGAAAAACTTTCCTCCTTGCACTAACATTTTCGACTGGAGGCGCAGGAAAAGTTTAGTTTTCACTGATAATTATATAGATATCACTGCAAATTACATAATTATCAGTGGAAATTATATAATTTGCAGTGGAAACTAAAGTTTCCTTGCGCCTACAGCGAAGTTTTCCTACGCCTACAGCTAAAAATATTGGCGCAAGGAGGGGGAAATATAGGTGTAGGAAAAGGATTCGTGGGGCAGAGGAGTTTGATCTGAAGGGTTGGAACATTCGTCCGGAACATCTGCGACAATAATTGGTTCTGCTTTTGAATGAAAACTGAGCGTTTATGGCAACGACTCATCTTGCCTCTGGGCAGAAAACGAGTGCCCCTAATAATAATTTGTACAACTCTAATTAGAGGGGATACTGAACTGAACAAAAAACTAACCTTAGTCGTAGACGCTCAGACCGAGCGTTTCGACACTGCTTGCCAATATCAACAAAACAAGACCTCTGCTTGTGCAACTTCTCCCCAATAATAATCCCCCGCAGTTCGGATGCTGAACTGCGGGGGATTATTGTTAGTCCTAAGACTTCCCTACTGAGGAGCAGAAGAGGAGGCTTTATACCATTCATACAAGCGTTGGATGCCTTCGGGTAGTTCAACCTTGTGTCGCCAACCAAGGGCGTTGAGCTTGGAAACGTCAATCAGTTTTCGGGGCGTACCATCGGGCTTTGTGCTATCCCATAGGATGTCACCACTGAAACCTACGGTTGTTGCCACCATCTGCGCCACTTCGGCAATTGTGTGTTCTACGCCTGTGCCAACATTGATGTGGCAGTTGCGCACCTCCTTACAGTCGGACGAATGGGTGTCCTTGAAGTCGATATTGAGCAGGGCATATACCGAAGCGTCTGCCATATCCTCGCTCCAGAGGAATTCACGCAGAGGCGTTCCCGTACCCCAAAGTGTCACCTTGTTGGGCGCAATGCCAAAGTCTGCCAAGGTGTTGAGGATTTCCACCTCGGTGCTATCGGCTGTGAGGGAGCGAACGGGACGAGTGGCAATATCCTTGCGAACTGTTGCCCAATCGCCCTCGCCCAAGGCTTTGGCAAGGTGGATTTTACGCACCATCGCAGGCAGGACGTGACTGTTCTCGAGGTGAAAATTGTCGTTAGGTCCATAAAGATTGGTGGGCATCACAGCAATATAGTTGCAACCATACTGTAGCGAAAAACTCTCGCAGAGCTTCAAGCCTGCAATCTTGGCAATGGCGTAAGGCTCGTTCGTGTACTCGAGCGTGTCTGTCAGCAGAGCATCTTCCCGCATTGGCTGGGCAGCATTACGAGGATAGATACAGGTGGAGCCGAGGAAGAGAAGTTTCTTCACCCCATGGCGAAAGCTCTCGCCAATCACGTTCTGCTGTATCTGGAGATTGTCGTAAATGAAGTCGGCGCGGTAGGTGTTGTTTGCCATGATACCTCCAACGTGGGCTGCTGCAAGTACCACGGCATCGGGGCGCTCTTCATCAAAAAACTTCCGCACGGCAACAGCGTCCGTGAGATCCAACTCTTGGTGCGTACGCCCTATGAGTTCGTGTTCACCACGGGCTTCGAGATTCCGCCAAATGGCAGAGCCGACCAATCCGCGATGTCCAGCGATGTATATCTTCATATCTTGGAAATTGAGGTAGCGATGATTTGGCGGAATGCGCCAAATCATCGCAAGGGTGTTTATACTTCAGCCTCGGCAGAGTGGGCACGCAGATAGAGTTTCTTAGTGAAACGCAAATCGTGCTGCACCATAATGCGTACCAATTCTTCAAAAGAAGTCTTGCGAGGATTCCAGCCGAGCTGTGTGCGTGCTTTCGTGGGGTCGCCAAGGAGTTGTTCCACCTCTGCTGGGCGGAAATATTTGGGGTCTACTTCTACAAGCACTTGCCCTGTCTTGGTACAAATGCCTTTCTCTTCGACACCCTCACCCTCCCAGCGGAGCTCGATGCCCACCTCACGGAATGCCAAGGTGGTAAACTCACGCACGGTGTGGTACTCGCCAGTGGCAATCACGAAGTCTTCGGGTTTCTCCTGCTGGAGAATGAGCCACATACATTCGACATAATCTTTGGCATAGCCCCAGTCGCGCAAGGCATTGAGGTTTCCGAGATAGAGTTTATCCTGAAAACCTTGGGCGATGCGTGCCGCAGCAAGTGTAATCTTACGGGTCACGAAATTCTCGCCTCGGCGCTCGCTCTCGTGGTTGAAGAGAATTCCGCTCACAGCATACATGCCGTAGCTCTCACGGTAATTCTTCACAATCCAATAGGCATAGAGCTTTGCCACGCCATAAGGGGAGCGAGGATAGAAAGGGGTTGTTTCGCTTTGTGGCACTTCCTGCACCTTACCGTAAAGCTCGGAGGTGGAGGCTTGATAGATGCGACAAGTTTTGTCCAAACCGCAAATACGCACAGCTTCCAACAAGCGGAGCGTGCCTACTGCATCTGTCTCGGCTGTGAACTCAGGTACGTCGAACGACACCTTCACGTGGCTCTGCGCTGCGAGGTTATAAATTTCATCGGGGCGGGTTTCCATAATGACACGCACGAGTGAAGAAGAATCGGTCATATCTGCCCAGTGGAGATTGATCAAACGATTTTTCTTCATGTCGCGCACCCACTCGTCGAGATAGAGGTGTTCGATACGTCCAGTGTTGAAGGACGAAGAGCGACGGAGCACACCGTGCACTTGATAGCCCTTGGTCAGGAGAAACTCGGCAAGGTAGGAACCATCTTGTCCCGTGATGCCTGTGATTAAAGCGACTTTGCTCATAATATATATTGGTTAAAAGTTTCGGATTGCCAGTCTTTGAGGCATAGCCCAATCATTGGTATAAACGCAAAGTTTATTCTTTTATTTCGTCTGCGCCAAATTTACGAAAAAAACCTCTACACAAAACATTTGTGCAGAGGTTAATTGAAGAGAGAGCGACTTTCTTAACATTTGTCCCCCAGGACAAGCAGACGCACCTTCAAAGATTGTTTCCTATAGTTTAAGGCAACAACACTTTCTGTGTTACCTTTTCTCCCTTAGCCGTTTGCATACTTACCAAGAAGGCTTTGCCATCAGCGATGGGGAGAGTGAAGGAAGAAGCAGACGTTGTGAGGAGACGACGACCCGAGAGGTCTGTCACGGTTGTTGCCGTAGCATTTTTCACCGTGATCGTGCGACCATTAACACTGAGTGCAGGTTTCTCAACGACGCTTGCGCTTCGAATACCTGTTGTCGCCTCCGGCGTAAAATTTATCGTTACAACATCATTTTGCTGAGCATTGATCTTAATTACGCCAGCGCGCACTTGTGTTGGCGTAGCCGCCACCCCGTTGATGAGCACTTG
>JBHAFO010000073.1:0-5344 GCA_041856145.1 Alloprevotella sp. | reverse complement strand
GCTGAAAGATGGCTGTGAGCTTGCGTCCAGCAAAAACTTCTCGCAGGCTCTCCAAACTTTTGCGTATCTCTTCGGGGTGGTGGGCATAGTCGCTGAGGAAAACAATCTTCTCCGTCTTCAACTGAAAGTCGAAGCGACGATCCACGCCCCCAAAGGACGCCATTCCTTGACGAATTTCTTCTGCCGTTGCCCCTGCAAGTTGTGCCAACGCCATGGCAGCAATGCCATTTTCAATATTGACACTTACGGGCACACCCAGCTCCACATTTTCAATAGCTCCCAAGGGAGAAACGAAGTCGAAGACGATCCGTCCGCCTCCGATGCGGATGTTCTCTGCGTGGAAGTCGCCTTCCGTGCGAGAATAATCGTAGCGACGCACCCCTTCCTGCAGGTCTTCCGTCATCTCCAAGCCACGATGCACCACGAGCGCACCGCCTGGCACAATGAGAGAGGTGTAGTGACGAAAACTTTCCAGGTAGGCTTCTTTCGTCCCATAGATGTCTAAATGATCGGGATCGGTCGATGTGATTGCCGTGGCATAGGGGCGCAACTCATGGAAAGAGCGATCAAACTCGTCAGCCTCTATCACTACGAAAGGACTCTCCGTATTGAGCAGATAGTTCGTCCCATAGTTTTTGGTGATGCCCCCCAAGAAGGCATTACAGCCCACGCTACTTTGGTGCAGAAGATGCGCCAACATTGCCGAGGTGCTGGTCTTTCCGTGTGTACCAGCTATGCAAAGTCCTTTGCGTTCCCGCGTGAGCTGCCCCAACACATAAGCCCGCTTTTTCACCTCAAAGCCATTGTTCCGAAACCAAGCCAGTTCTTTGTGATCGGCAGGAATAGCTGGCGTGTACACCACCAGCGTGTTTTCGGCATTGCGACAAGCCTCGGGAATCAGTTCGGGGTTATCTTCAAAATGCAGGTCTGCGCCTTCGCTGATGAGCACCTCTGTAAGTGCCGATGGAGTCTTATCATAACCAGCCACCGTCAGCCCCGAGCGGAGATAATAACGTTCCAAGGCACTCATACCGATGCCACCTGCACCGATGAAGTATATCGATTTGATTGTTTGCACCTATTTCTTGTTTTGATAGAATTGACTCAAATAAGTTCTAACCCCGCTCTGCCAATCGTATCACCTCGTCGGCAATCACACTGGCAGCATCGGGATAAGCGAGTGTCTTTATGTTTTGCGACAGCGAGTAGAGCTGGCGTTTGTCTTGCACCGTATTGATGGCAAGCGGGAGGAGGGTGCGGCGTGCCTCATCGTCCTTGACATAAAGCGCCGCATCCTTTTCCACAAGGGCAAGGGCGTTCTTTGTCTGATGGTCTTCCGCCACATTGGGAGAGGGGACGAGCACCACGGGTTTGCCCAAAGCGCAAAATTCGCTAATACTACCCGCTCCGGCACGAGAGATCACCAGGTCGGCAGCGGCGTAAGCCACGTTCATATCACTGATGAAGTCTTTTACCACGAGATTTTCAGGCGTCTTGCGTTGCTTCAATTCCTCAGCAATGGCTGCGCTATAGTATTTACCCGTTTGCCAAACGAACTGCACATTCTTCTGCTGGGCTATGAGCGAGAGATTACCAAGCACACTTTCGTTGAGCGTGCGTGCTCCGAGCGAGCCACCCACCAAGAGAATGGTTTTCTTCAAAGGGTCGAGTCCCAAACTGCGCACCGCCTCTTCTTGCGAGAGCGTAGTGTCCAAGAGATTCTTGCGGATGGGATTACCAGTCATCACGATGCGATCGGCTGGAAAGAAGGCATCCATACCTTCATAAGCCACGCAGATGCAATCAGCCTTCTTGCCGAGAATTTTGTTAGTCATTCCCGCATAACTATTCTGCTCCTGCAAAAGTGTGGGAATATCCAAGTCTTGTGCCACGCTGAGCGTTGGACCAGAGGCATAGCCTCCCACGCCCACTGCTACCTGGGGTTGGAATTCACGGATAATCTCCTTGGCAATTCGCTTGCTCTTGAAAAGTTTGTAAACTACGGCAATGTTTTTCAACAAGTTCTTACGATTGAAACCAGCGATAGGCAATCCTTTAATCTCATAGCCTGCCTGTGGCACACGTTGCATCTCCATTCGTCCCTCTGCCCCCACAAAAAGAATTTTCGCCTCGGGACGTTTGGCACGAATGGCATCGGCGATAGAAAGAGCAGGAAATATATGCCCGCCCGTGCCGCCACCACTGATAATTATTCTCAAAACATCGCTCATATTTCTCTTGTCTATACTTTCTCGCAAAGATAGCAAAATAAAATGGCACTTTCCCCTTTTGAGAACTTGAAAAAAGGTGCGGAATGCGATTTTTCTCTCTCCCTCGTTCCACACCAGTGCTTACAACCTCACCAAGAAGCATAAAGAGGGCTTAACTTCTCCGTGAAGAGCCCCAACGATAGGCGCATGCGTTTCAAGCGATTAGCCTTTCTGTTTTATTGTCACAGGAACACCAACGAAGAGGCTTTATTTCTCGTATTTTCTTCCGCCTTTGGAGAATAAATTTCCACCGCCATTCAAAGCTCCAAATCCTTAAAGTCGTCATCCGTCTTTAGGATTTTGCAACACTTGCATTTGCATTCTGCTCCGTCAAGTATTATCTTTGCAGTACGGAAAAGGGATAGTGGCACAGCAAAGTCGCTATCCCTTACTTTTTGCCCTTAACTTGCGCTTCCAAGTGGCGCAACTTGAAAATCCGTCCTGCGCCTCCCGCAAATTTTCCAAGCCTTGAAGAAATTACAGCCAGCCTCGGAGGATTTTCTTCGAGGCTTCCAAGCGTTAAACTTTGTGTGAGAAACATAAATTGAAAGGCGGAAAATTTAGGACGAGTAGAGACCCTCGGTCGAAACGTTCGCAGCGAAGATTTTCAGTACGCTTGCACAAGAAATTTGTGCCCAGAATAGCTAACTTTTTCGCAGACGCTCAGATCAAGCGTCCTCACACCGTCAGCGACGATGCGCCAGCCACAACTATCTCAAGGCGTTGTCTTGCTCTTTCCCCTCCCTCAAAAACTATTCCTCCTCTTAAAAGTCACATAATATAAACGCGCGCGAATTTATAAATATATGTGGGAGGTGGGGATAATTCTACTTTTATTGATAACTTTGCAGGCAAAATAAAAGATAGACAACAGAAAATATGTCGAAAAACCTCGTCATAGTGGAGTCTCCCGCGAAGGCAAAAACCATTGAGCGCTTCCTCGGAAACGACTTCAAGGTGCTTTCCTCCAAAGGACATATCCGCGATTTGAAGAAGAAGAACTTTGGTGTAGATTTGGAGAGCTTCCAGCCCGAATATGAGATACCTGCCGACAAGGCACGCACCGTGGCAGAATTGCGCACGGAGGCTAAAAAAGCTGACACGGTATGGCTCGCATCCGATGAAGACCGTGAAGGAGAAGCCATTTCTTGGCACTTGGCAGAAGTGCTAAAGCTCGACCCACAAACGGCAAGGCGCATCGTCTTCCACGAGATTACCAAGCCTGCCATTGAACACGCCATTGCGAATCCTCGCACCATCAATCTCAACCTCGTAGACGCCCAGCAGGCACGCCGAGTGTTGGACCGCTTGGTCGGTTTTAAGATGAGTCCAGTGCTTTGGCGCAAGGTGCGTCCATCTTTGAGCGCAGGTCGTGTGCAAAGTGTGGCAGTACGTTTGGTCGTGGAGCGAGAACGCGAAGTGCGTGCCTTTGAACCCGAAGCCTCTTACCGCATTGCGGCACAATTCAAACTGCAGGGAGGGACAACACTGAGCGCCACGCTCAACGAACGCTTTGCCACCCATGCCGAAGCAGAAGCCTTTTTGGAACTCTGCAAGGACGCACAGTTCGTGATCGAAAGCGTAACGAAAAAGCCTTCACGCCGTTCGCCCGCAGCCCCATTCACCACATCGACCCTCCAACAGGAGGCAGCCCGCAAATTGGGCTACCCCGTGTCGCTCACCATGCGCCTTGCGCAAAGCCTTTACGAGAGCGGACATATCACGTATATGCGTACCGACTCAATGAACCTCTCCTCGCTTTGCATCGGCACGGCTGGCGATTTCATCAAGAAGACCCTCGGTGAAGAATACCACAAGGTGCGACAATACAGCACCAAGAGCAAAGGGGCACAGGAAGCCCACGAAGCCATTCGTCCCACGTATATCGACCGTGAAGTGGCAGGCGATTCGGCACAAGAGAAGCGACTCTACGACCTGATCCGCAAGCGCACGTTGGCTTGTCAGATGGCTGATGCGCAGTTGGAACGCACCTCGGTGGACATTCGTATCCTCGACACGGCAGGGAAAGCCAAGACGAAGGCTGTGTTTACTGCCACAGGCGAAGTGGTGCTGTTCGACGGATTTTTACGGGTCTATCGTGAAAGCACGGACAACGAGGGCGAGAATGACGACGAAGGTCGTTTGTTGCCACCAATGGCAGAGGGCGAAACAGTGGAACGCTATGAGGTCACTGCCACCCAGCGCTACTCGCAAGCACCACAACGCTACAACGAGGCGTCGTTGGTGCATAAGCTCGAAGAATTGGGTATCGGACGCCCTTCCACCTATGCACCCACGATTTCTACCATACAACAGCGTGAATACGTGATGCGTGGCGAGAGCACAGGTCAGCCCCGAGAATACGAAGTATTGACGCTCACAGGACCAACAATCAACGCCACCACACAAACCGAGCAGACGGGAGCGACGAAAGGTCGCCTCGTGCCAACGGACATCGGCATGGTGGTCAATGATTTTCTCATTGCACACTTCCCCGACATCATGGACTATCATTTCACCGCCAAGGTCGAAGAGCAATTCGATGATGTAGCCGAGGGGCGAGAGGACTGGACTGAAATGATTCGCAACTTCTATAATCGCTTCGAGCCAGAGGTGGAACGGGTGATGAATGAGCGCACGGAGCAACGTGTGGGCGAACGCATCTTGGGCGAAGAACCTGGCACAGGAATGCCTGTGAGCGCTCGCATCGGACGCTACGGCCCTATGATTCAAATCGGCACATCCAACGAAGACGACAAGCCACGCTTTGCCACTCTACGAGCTGGTCAGAGCATCCAAACCATTACGCTTGAAGAGGCTTTAGAGCTTTTCAAACTGCCCCGAGAGTTGGGCGAATTTGAAGGCAAAAAGGTCGTGGCAAACGAAGGACGCTTCGGACCTTATGTCCGTCACGATGGCAAATTCGTAAGTCTGCCCAAAGACGAAGATGTGATGGAAGTTAGCTTGGCACGCGCCATAGAGCTTATCGAGGGTAAGCGCAAGGCAGATGCAGAGAAGCTCATCAAGACGTTTGAGGAGGACGCTGAATTGCAAATTCTCAACGGCCGCTGGGG
>JBHAFO010000072.1:0-2558 GCA_041856145.1 Alloprevotella sp. | reverse complement strand
CTCTTGCTCCTCCTCCTCTGTTTTCCCCTCATCGCCCTTGCCGATGGGATTGAGGGCACATGGAGCTACGTGTCCGTGACCCGGGACGCCCATTCCGATACGGAGGAGACACAGCGCACCTTGCGCACTTTCCAAAAAGACGGCACGCTCATCGAAACTATCTGCTACGATGAGCGTGCCTTGTCGGCTTCGGGCGAGGCGTATGTTCTCCATTATCGAGCAACGCTCAAAGGCACTTGGCAGTTGAGCGATAGCACCCTCTTCTTGAACTATAAAGCCCGCTCCTTGCAGGTCTATTATGACGGCATCAGCTTTCCCGAGCGTGATCAAGCCGTGCAGAAAATCCTCGAAAAGGAGATGGAAGATTCGCTCGGCGATGCCATTTATGTGCAGTCGTCGGTGATGCAAACAGCCCTGCGTCGCTATTATGCCACCACGCCCAATCGGCGACTCAATGAGGTGGCAATCGAAAACGACCTCCTCTTTGTGCGCACAACCGAAGGGCGCAGAGCTTTTCAACGTGTCAATCCCTAATTCACTTAATACATATAGCTATGATTGAAGGAACAGACTTTATACAAATAGAACACCTCGGCATTTCGCCCAAGCAGGTTCAAGAGCAATTGCAACGCTTCGCAGAGGGATTTCCATTCTTGCCCATCAAAGCCACGGCAACCATTGGCAAAGGCATCTCTGCCCTCAGCGATGCGGAATGCGAGGCTTATATCCAAACCTGGGATTTGTATTGCGAGGGCGAGCATAGCGTCACCAAGTTTGTCCCTGCATCTGGGGCAGCAAGTCGGATGTTCAAGGATTTGTTTGCCTTTGTAGAGGCAGAGTATGAGCAACCCACAACGGCATTTGAACAGCGTTTCGTGGCGCATCTCCCGCAAGCTCCTTTTCGTGAAGACTTGGACGAGGCTTGCACCAAGCTCTTTGGCAAAAATGTGTCAGCACTTTTGGAAGAAGGACGTAGCAAGGATATCGTGCGTGCCCTGCTCAATCCCGAGGAACTCAACTATGGAATGTTGCCCAAAGCCCTTTTGAAGTTCCACCGCTACGATGAGGGTTGTCGCACGCCACTTGAAGAACATTTCGTGGAGGCTTCTCTCTATGCGAAGAACAAGCAGGGCACAACCTCCTTGCACTTCACCGTTTCGCCCGAACACGTGGACTTGTTCAAAGAGGCAATGCTACGTGCAGGTGAACACTACGGCAAACGCTTCAACACCCTTTACAGCCTTGAATGCTCTATGCAGAAAACTGCCACAGACACCATTGCAGTTACGCCAGATAACGCTCCTTTCCGCAACGACGATGGCAAATTGCTTTTCCGTCCAGCAGGTCATGGTGCATTGCTGCACAACCTCAATGCCATAGAGAGCGATGTGGTTTTCATCAAGACCATCGACAATGTCACGCCAGAGCACCGCAATGCCGACACTCTGCGCTACAAAAAGGCACTGGCAGGCTTGCTCGTTTCAGCCCAAGCACAGTTGTTCAACGACCTCGACCTCCTGGACGGCGACCTCACGATGGAAGAGTTGCGAGAGATGCTCGCCCGTTTCCAATCCCTCTTCTGCTCCTACGATGAGGCAACGAACACGATGGACAAGACACAGCTCACCGCCTATCTTCAAAAGAAGCTCAACCGCCCAATCCGTGTTTGTGGTATGGTGCGCAACGTGGGCGAACCAGGCGGAGGTCCTTTCTTGGCTGTCAATCCCGATGGCAGTATTTCGCCCCAGATATTGGAAAGTTCGCAGATTGATATGGCAGACGAGGAAAAACGCTTGATGTTTGAACAAGGAACGCACTTCAACCCTGTTGATCTCGTTTGTGGTTTGCGCAACCGCAAGGGCGAGAAGTTCGACTTGATGCAATACGTAGACCCCGCCACGGGCTTTATTTCGGAGAAGAGCAAGAATGGTCGCCCGCTCAAAGCCCTCGAATTGCCAGGGCTTTGGAATGGATCAATGAGCGATTGGAACACCATCTTCGTGGAAGTTCCGCTCTCCACTTTCAATCCCGTTAAAACCGTCAATGACCTCTTCAGAGAGGAACATATGTAGGCGAAAAAGTTTCATAAGTCAGGGACGCTCAGTTTGAGCGCCCCTGACTTATGTGCTTTCATTGTGCAAGTATAGCTATCGCTCCGCGGGAAAAGGTATGCTACTTATCTGTAGAACCTACCATTGCAGTAGCTCTGCGAGTGAAAGCGATGTGCAGAAATCTTATGCACTGTCTTTACCAATCCTACGCCAATAGATATTCTCTTGGCGTTGGAAAACTTTTCTCCTTGCGCCAATATTTTTGTTTAGCAGGCTGGGATTTTTGGCTGGAGGCGTAGAAAAACTTTAGTTTGCACTGATAATTATATAGATTTCAGTGCAAATTATATAATTATCAGTGCAAATTATATAGTTATCAGTGGAAACTAAACTTTTCTTGCGCCTCCAGCTAAGTTTTTATGCGCCTATGGTCAAGAATGTTTGCTTCTCGCAGACCTTTTCTACGCCACGGCATAGCTCAAGCACTGCGTGGTTTGGCTCTGCTTG
>JBHAFO010000071.1:0-5622 GCA_041856145.1 Alloprevotella sp. | reverse complement strand
GTCGCCCCCTATACGTTTTCCAAAAGTGGCAGGGTCGCCAAAGCAATCCAAATAGTCGTCTTGAAGTTGGAATGCCAAGCCCAATTTTTCGCCAAAGGCATACAGCTTTTCAGCATCGTTATCTGACGCACCTGCAGCCAATGCCCCCATTTTCGTGGCGCATCCGAGGAGCACCGAAGTCTTGAGGCGAATCATCTCCATATATGCCTCCACAGCCACTTCTGCCTCCTTCTCGAAATTCATATCGTATTGCTGTCCTTCGCAAACCTCCAATGCTGTGTCAGCCAGCAAGGCTGTCATCTCCGCCCTGCGCTCGCAGTCGCTCTGAAGCACGAGGCGAAAAGATTCAATCAGCATCGCATCGCCCGAGAGAATGGCTGTGTTGGCATCCCAATGGCGATAGACCGTTTCCCGCCCACGGCGCAGAGGCGCATTGTCCATCAGGTCGTCGTGGAGCAAGGTGTGGTTGTGGTACATTTCCACCGCCAGCGCACTCGGCACGGCACGCTCCACGTCGTCACGATAGAGGGCATAAGCCAAAAGTGTCAGCACAGGGCGCACCCGCTTGCCCCCCATTTCGAGGGCGTAACGTATGGGTTCATACAATCCTTGGGGCGCTGTGGGGAAAGCGTATGCGGTGAGCGCAGTTTCGATATGAGAGAGAAAAGACATAGGGTATAATGATAGATGAGGCTTTGTCCCTTATCGGGCGTGAAATTCAGCGGGAATGGTCACTTGCACATCGGTGGCTCGTCCGCTTCTCCGCCCTGGTGTCCACTGAGGCATTCGTTGCACAGCCGTTGCCACAGCTTTGTCCAGTTCGGGGTGTAGCTTCTGCGTCAAACGGATGTCGTCAATCCGACCATCGTGCTTGACGATAAAAACCACCGTGACCGTACCTTCTATTTTCTTGTTGATGAGTTGTTGCGGATAGGCTATATGCTCGTCGAGCCATTGCATCAGCCGACTCGGACCACCAGGAAACTGTGGCATTTCTTCCACCACCTTTACAGGAATAATCGGGTCTTTCTGTATCGGTGCAAGCGTGTCCTTGAGCAAGGGCGGGCTTGGCTCCACATTCACGGCTACCCCCTCGCCCGTTTCCACCATGTCAGGACCGAAGTCGAGCGCTGTGTTTGGCTGATTTTGTGGCACGTCCACAATTTCCACACTGCCCACCAGTGCCTTTGAGGAGGTGGGGCGTCGAGGACGTCGCCCCATTGCCATCTCCACCAAGCGGTGCTCTTCCAAAGGCTTGAGCCTATCGAGAATACGTTCCTCGTTCATATCCTTGGCAGCATCTATGAGCTGAAGATAGAACAAGCCTTTCATAATCAGTGGGATGCTGAGGGAAATGGCAATGAGAGCAACCACCATTGTCACAGCCCGCCGATAACGCAGTCCTGCCTTGCGCCGCAACTGATAAGCCCCATACTCCTTGTTGCGATTGGCAAAGAGTATGTCGCACCACGACTGAGATAATAATTCGGCGAACTGCACGTTTTTTCTTTTGAGAGGGGATGTTCTTTTGGCGGAGGGGCACAAATAGTGCCGTTGCCGTTTTCTCATACAAAAGTACGCCCAATTTCTAAACTTTGTCGTAACTTCGCCTTTAATTTTTCTCAATTCGAGATGAAAAAAGTGTTATTCCTCTGCATCGCCTTTGCCTTCTCCTTTGCCCTGATGGCGCAGGAAAGCCAATCTGCCTATACGATGTTGCGTCTGCCCGCCTCCACTCACGTGGCAGCCTTGGGCGGGGAGAATATTTCAGTCATAGATGATGTGCCTTCACTGGGCTATTCCAATCCTGCGCTCTACTCGCTTGCGCCCAATCGGAGCGTTGGATTTTCGTTTATGACCTATCCCGCAGGGGGCAAACTCTTGGGTTTTCAAGCCGCCCGTGCCTTTGGCGAACGCCACACCTTGGGTGTGGGCGCACAGATGCTCAGCTATGGCAGTGTCGATGAGACCGATACGCAAGGCAATGCGATGGGCAGTTTCACCCCCTCCGATGTTGTGGTGTCTTTGGGCTATGCCTATCTGCTCTCCGACTATGTGGCTGGCGGTGCGAACTTCAAGTTGATTTCTTCCAAGTATGGACAATACAATTCCGTGGCACTCGCCGTGGACTTGGGACTGAACTATTACGATCCAGACAACGACCTCTCCGTTTCGGCAGTGCTGAGCAATGTCGGTACGCAGGTCAAGAGTTTTTACGAGGGGCAGAAGGACAAAGTGCCCCTCAACCTCCAGCTCGGATTTACAAAGGGTTTGAACAATTTGCCTGTGCGTCTGTCGTTCACACTCACCGACCTCACACGCTGGAAGAACAATTATTATTATACTGCCGATGGCAACGAACTTTCTTTCACCCGCAAGGCGTTGAACCATCTCGTGGTGGGTATGGACATTATTCCCGTAGATATTTGTTACCTCTCCTTGGGCTATAATTTCCGCCGTGCCTACGAGCTGAAACAAGCTGGTAGCAGTCATTTTGCAGGCTTCTCCTGTGGTGCAGGTTTGAACCTCGATCGTGTCAAAATTGGACTTTCTTATGCCCAATACAGCCTTGGCACTTCGAGCGTGATGGCTAATTTGGCTTTCCGCCTTTGAGCACAGGTAATTTTTCTCTCACACTTTTTCAACAGTAATCGCTTATGCACAAAATAATCATTGCCATTGACGGCCACTCCTCTTGTGGCAAAAGCACAATGGCAAAGGCACTCGCCCGAGAACTCGGTTATATTTATGTAGACACAGGCGCGATGTATCGTGCTTGTACGCTCTTTGCCCTTCGTAACAACCTTTTTGATGGCAACAACCTCGATGCCGATCGCCTCGCCGACCTATTGCCCTCGATCGAAGTGGGTTTCCAACTTTGCGAAGCCACGGGAGTTCCGCATGTGACCCTCAATGGCGAAGATGTGGAGGAGGCTGTGCGCACCATGGAGGTCAGCTCGAAAGTAAGTCCTGTGGCAGCTTTGCCAGCCGTGCGCACTGCCATGACAGCCCAGCAACAGCGCATGGGCGAAGCCAAAGGCATCGTGATGGACGGCAGGGATATCGGCACAGTCGTGTTCCCACAGGCAGAACTAAAAATCTTCGTCACCGCTCGTCCCGAAGTGCGGGCGCAGCGCCGTTACGACGAGCTACAAGCAAAAGGCGAAGCCGTGACCTTTGACGAAATCCTGCACAACGTGCAAGAACGCGACCGCATCGACTCCACACGCGCCGTTGCTCCTCTGCGTCCTGCCGACGACGCACTGATTCTCGACAATAGCGAGCTGACCCGTGAGGCGCAAGCCCAATGGCTCATCGACCGTGCCAAAGAGCGGATCGCCAATGCCTAAAATGTGACAATGCCTCCTCGGCATTTGTCGCACAGACGAAACGCGTCACGCTTGCCGTGACAGATTGTTTTCCAACATTATTTCAGAACTTATCCTTATGAAAATAGAAATTGACGAGGGTAGCGGCTTCTGCTTCGGTGTGACCACTGCCATCAAGAAGGCGGAGGAAAAACTGGCAGAAGACCAGCTTTATTGCCTCGGCGACATCGTGCACAACGGCGGAGAGGTGGAACGCCTCAACGCCCTCGGACTGCGCACCATCGACCACAATACTTTTGCTACGCTGAAGAATGCCAAGGTGCTCCTGCGGGCGCATGGCGAACCACCGCAGACCTATAAAACGGCACGAGAAAACGGCATTCAAATCATTGATGCTACCTGCCCCGTGGTGCTGCGCCTGCAAGACCGCATCCGTAAGGTCTACAACGAAACGCCCCGCCCTCAGATTGTGATTTACGGTAAGCGTGGACACGCCGAAGTAATAGGGCTTGTGGGACAAACAGAAGGCGAAGCCATCGTGGTGGAAAGTTTGGAAGAGGCACAGGCCGCTCCCATCGACTTTAATCGTGACCTTTGCCTTTTCTCGCAAACCACCAAGTCGCTCACAGGCTTCCATGCCCTCTCTGAATATTTTGCGCAACACATTCAAGCGCCAGCCCGTTTTCGTGGCAACGACACCGTTTGCCGGCAAGTGGCAAACCGCCAACCGCACATCCAAACCTTTGCCACGCAACACGATGTCATCATCTTCGTGAGTGGCAAAAAGAGTTCAAACGGCAAGGTGCTCTATGCCGTTTGCCAGCAGGTAAATCCTCAAACTTATATGGTCGATGGTCCTGATGCCATCGAGGCCTCGTGGTTCGAGGGCGTCAATTCTGTGGGCATCTGCGGTGCTACGAGTACGCCCAAATGGCTGATGGAAGACTGTCGTGACCGCATCCAGTCGTTGGTGGGTACGGCAGAGGAAAAATAACCCTTCTCGCTCCATCAAGCAGAAAGCACCAAGCAAAGAATGCCCTTAGGCAGTGTCGTAACAAGGGGGCTTTGACGAGAGCCAATTCTTAAAGACGGCTGACGACTTTAAGGTTTCGCAACAACAGCCCTTGCATTTCGTCCTCCAAAGTGTTATCTTTGCAGTAGACACAGAGGGTAGATGGTTCACGGTGAACCATCTACCCTCTTTTTTGCCCTCAAACAGTGCCTCCAGAAGGCGCAAAACGGATTTCCTCCCTGCGCCTCCCAACATTTTTCCAAGCCTTCAAGAAAATTCTCCAAACCTTCACGATTTTCCAGCAGGCAATGAACGGTTTTTCGGGAAGCCCTGTCGTGTTAATTTTGCTGTATAAAGCATAAATCAAAGGACTTTAGAACTTGGAAATCCTGCGCTCAAGCGTCTCCTCCGCCCTCTCCTCTTCCCTCTTAAAAGCCTGAATCGTCCTTTTCCCACCTTACTCAGCGAAACCCAAGTTTACAACGAAAGCCCTTTGGGCAGACAGAGAAAATTAGCAGAGGACTACAGCAACACGAACTTCGCTGTGAGGGTACAGAAGTGGGATAAAATGGCAAAGCCCCCGCCTCAATGAAAAATCCCAAAACTTGCAGGCAGTGCTATATAAAACAAATTCGTCGCAGGAAACCTTCCTACGACGAATTGCTGTCTTAACTCAATAATTGGCGGTATGGACGGTTCATGAACCATCCTATAAAATATCGTTGTATCTCAAGTACTTACCAACTTGATGATTTTCTTGTGTAGCACTTTTGTAGCAGTTATTTGCCTGCTTACTGAATAGCACCTTGACAACTTAATGACATCTCTTAGGCATCCATTTTCTGGGTACAAAGGTATATAAAAATGTACTCCACTCCAAATCTTTGGGACTTAAATATTTAGCAATTTTACTGCTACAGTTCCCAGTGCACGGTGCAAGCCCCTATATATAAGGGGTCTTGCACCGTGCACTGGAGTTCCTTCTATCGTGTTACAACACGAAAATGAAAGTAGCTTACGGAAGTGCCTAAGCGAGAAAGAATCTTATTGCTGTTGAAGTTATCGATGAAACGGCATCAATAAAAGGAAAGAATACGTTATATTGTAAATAAGCCTGATGCATCCACTACTAATAACTAATTGCATCTGATGCAAGACTACTTGCATTAGGAGAAACAGTTTGCATGTAGTGGGTTGCTCTTGCCAGGATGTCTCAATAACTTTATAAGTATGAAAAAGTTAGTAGATTTTCTGCGAGAAACAAGGCTCAAACTTGGCTAT
>JBHAFO010000070.1:0-5517 GCA_041856145.1 Alloprevotella sp. | reverse complement strand
GGTGGTGTTGCTCACGGAACACGGCAAACATCTTGTGCTGTTCGCTCATTGGCATGAGGCTGTCGGGTGCAGAAGAGTCGGGCTGGCGGAGCAATAATCCCTCGGCATAAGGTTCTAAACCAAAGAGATAGAGTTGAGAGGTGCGCAAGAGGAGCGAGCCGTAGAAATAGTTGGGCAATCCGTCCAGCGTATAATAAGTGGTGTAGAGTTCGCCGTAAGAATCCAAGAGCAGGGCTTTGCTCTCCAAACCATTCTCACGAAAGAGCGTTGCCACGTCCTTGGTCAAAGCAGTGGTGCGTCGGAAAGGAAGATCTGCCTTGATGATCTCCTCCATTCTTCCTCGCAGTGCATTGACCATCGCCTCCGTGACCGGTCCATTGCCGTCGATGCGACAATAGTAACCGTTGCTCACGGGCGTTTCGATGCGTAAGCGCACGTTGGGATAGAGGTCGTGCACCGCCTTGTAAAGCACAAAGAATAAGGCACGGGTATAGGTGCGCATGCCAGAGGAGGATGTGACATCGAGAAACTGCACCGTCTTTGGCTCAAACATACGGTAGTGAAGTCCCTCCACCTTATTATTGACCTTGGCACTTGTTACTCCAAAAGGCATTTCCAGCCCAATTTCTCGGAGCAACTCCTCAAGGGTGCTACCCTCTGGTACTTCGTGGGTGCGCTGTGTGTTCTGACAGAATATTTGTAACATGATTTATTTTATAAGAGGAAAAGTCTCTCGCTTTTCAAACAATCGAGAATACTCTCTTCAAAGTTAGCATTTATTTCTGTATCTTTGTCCTATGATAGAGAATAGACGTAGGAATATCGCTGTGGTGCTGGCTGGAGGGACTGGCAAGCGTGCAGGATTTGATGTGCCTAAACAATTCTATCTCCTCCGTGGGCGTACCGTTTTGGAGCATGCCGTAGAGCGTTTCTGCGCAATGGCTGTGATAGACGAGGTGGTCATTGTTTCGCACCGTGATCATATCGGTGAAGTGGAACAGCTCGCTCAACAGAATGGTTGGAAAAAGGTGGTGGCAGTTCTGCCAGGCGGGAAGGAACGGTATGACTCGAGTCTTGCTGCTGTACGCCACTATGAAGGGCAGGATGTGAACCTACTCTTTCACGATTCTGCACGCCCTTTAGTATGCGCAAAGGCTGTGCAACGGATTTGCGATGCCTTGCAAAAGCACGAGGCTGTGGCAGTGGGGTTGCCTACCTCCGACACTATTTGGCAAACGGAGGGTGGACGCATAGTTGCCATACCCGATCGCTCCGCCTTGATGCGGGCACAAACTCCGCAAGCCTTTCGTGCCAATGTGATTGCAGAGGCATATCAGTTGGCTCTGAGCGATCCTACATTTAGCGTGACGGACGATTGTGGCGTGGTGTTGCGCTATCTGCCGAACGAACCTTTGCATATTGTTGAAGGTGCAGAGCAGATGATGAAACTGACTTACGCCTCCGACCTCCCGCTCTTGGAGCGTTTCCTCGATACAGAATAGCTTGAAGTATGATTAAAACACTAAAGTATTATCTCCACGATGTGACAGATTATATCAGTTGGAGCTACTTTTTTTATGCTTGGGGCATCCCCTCAAAATTTACAAGCCTTACGGAATTAGATGGTTGCCCATCTTGTCGGCAAACTTGGGTGAATGGTTTCCCTGAAACCGACCGTGAGCAAGCACGCACAGCCATTCAGCTCTACGATGAGGCAGTGGCGTTGATCAGAGAACTTGATGGAAAATATTTCACGCATGCGCATTTCGCCATCCTACCTGTAGAGGCGGAGAATGACAACCTCTATGTCGAGGGCGGGTGCATTCCGCTTTTGCGTCAGCAGGTGAAAAAAGATGACGCTCTGCCCCATCTTTGCCTTTCCGACTTTGTGCGCCCTCGTGGAAGCAACTATCCCACTTTTACCGAGGACGGCAAACCCACCGTTGGAGGCAATGTGGGACTTTTTTGTACCTCCATCGATGGCGAGATGGAGCGTTTGTACGACGATGACCCCTATAAGCGTATGCTTGTTCAGACCGTCTGCGACCGTTTGTCCGAGGCGACAGCTGAGCGTATGCACGAAGATGTGCGACGCATCTATTGGGGCTATGCACCAGACGAGCAACTGAGCTTGAAAGATATTATCTTAGAAAATTATCAAGGCATTCGTCCAGCCGTGGGCTACCCCTCATTGCCCGACCAAAGTATCATTTTCGTACTTGATGACCTGCTCAAACTTGGCACAATAGGTATCGAAATCACAGAAAGCGGTGCGATGATGCCCCACGCCTCCGTCTGCGGACTTTTGTTTGCGCATCCCGAGTCGCGTTACTTCGTGATTGGTCCAATTGATGAGGGACAGCTCGCAGATTATGCCCAGCGAAGAGGAACAACACCCGATGCTCTTCGTAAATTCCTCTCAGGCAATCTCAAAAATTAGACATATATGACTACTCTTCTTTACCGCATTTACCAAATCTTTGTTGCCATGCCGCTATTTCTCATAGCGACCCTGCTCACGGCTCTTTCAACAGCTTTCGGTAGTATCATTGGCGACCATAAATTTTGGGGCTATCGTCCAGGTCTGCTCTGGGGGCGATTTACATGCTGGATCTTCCTCCTGCCCGTAGAAGTAGAGCGTCACGCCAGTCTGGAGGAGGGACGTTCCTATATATTCGTTGCCAATCATCAAGGCGCGATGGACATCTTCTTGGTCTATGGCTATTTGGGGCATAACTTCAAATGGATGTTGAAACAGGCTCTGCGCAAGATGCCTTTTGTGGGCTATGCTTGCGAAAAAGGACGACACATTTTTGTGGATCGTACCAGCGTACATAAGATCAAGCGCACGATTGACAACGCCCGTCAAATCCTGAAGGGAGGTATGAATCTAATGGTTTTTCCCGAAGGCGCACGCACAGTTACGGGACGCATGGGGCAATTCAAGAGAGGCGCATACCAGTTGGCAGAAGAATTGCAGTTGCCCATTGTGCCAATTACCATTGATGGCGCATATAACGTCTTCCCTCGTGGCAAGGGCTATTGGTTTGTTCGTCGTCACAAGCTCCGCCTCGTGGTTCACGCCCCCATCGCTCCGCCTTCCAAGGAGGCTGGCAATATGCGTGAAGTGATGGACGAAAGTCGTCGTATCATCAACTCAGCACTCCCTGCAAGCAGTCAAGACCAATAATATATAGTAGCATCTTTGACAAACACTCTATAATCTATGCGCACACTTCTTTCTCTTCCGCCCAATCTCGTGGAGAGCTTCCACAAAGTGACTGGGCTTTCAGATACACAATTTTTCTGCACTTCCGACCCTATAGGCGCAAAGCTCGGTAGCGGTGGTGGCACAACGTGGTTGCTCGAAGCCTGCCAGCAGGCAGAGGAAGCCCCCGACTTCGACCAATGGCTCAGCCGTGAGCGTCGCATCCTCTTGCATGCCGGCGGACAAAGTCGCCGTTTGCCTTGCTATGCTCCTTCGGGAAAAATTCTGACGCCCATTCCCATTTTCCGGTGGGAGCGTGGACAGAGCATTGATCAGACGCTTCTCGATCTACAACTCCCTCTTTACGAATCTATTTTGGAGAAAGCTCCGCAATCGCTTCATACCCTCATTGCCAGTGGTGATGTGCTACTTCGTGCCACAGAACCCTTGCAAGCTATCCCCGAAGCCGACGTTGTGTGCTACGGGCTATGGGCAGATCCAACGCTATGCTCGCATCACGGTGTGTTCTTCATGAACCGCAAGCAACCCGACCAGCTCGATTTTATGCTCCAGAAGCCTTCTATCGAATCCCAGTCGCAGTTGATGCAAACACACTACTCGTTGATGGACATCGGTGTTTGGTTACTTTCGGACAAGGCGGTGCGCCTCCTGCGTGAACGCTCCAAGCAGACAGATGGCACAATGGCGAATTACGATCTCTATTCCGAGTTTGGCTGTGCTCTCGGTGAGCATCCATCGGAGAAGGACGAAGCCTTGAGCCAGCTCTCGGTGGCAATACTTCCTCTGCCTGGAGGTGAGTTCTACCATTTCGGGACAGCCCCCGAGTTGCTCACCTCCTCTATGGCAATTCAAAATCTCGTCCTCGACCAGCGATTCATTATCCATAAGGAAGTGAAGCGTCAGCCCTCTGTGTTCACGCAGAATGCCAACGTTGTGCCACGCCCCACGAAGAGCAATCAATATGTATGGATTGAGAATTCCGATGTGAGCAAGAAGTGGGTTTATACCTCCAATAATATCATCACGGGCGTGCCTCGCAACAACTGGGCACTGACCCTCTCGGAGGGCGTTTGCTTGGACATTGTGCCAATAGGTGAGCAGGGGTATGCGCTGCGCCCTTATGGCTATGAAGACGCCTTCCGTGGTGCATTGGACGATGAGGCAACGCTTTTCCTCGGACAGCCTGTTGCCACTTGGGCAGCGAAGCATGGCGTGTCGCTTTCTGCCTTGGGCAATGGTAAGGACATACAGAGTGCGGCACTCTTTCCTGTCTTGGATAACCTCGATGCCTTGGGGCGCTGGGCTGCGTGGATGATTGCCGAAGAACCAGACAAGGAACTTGGTTTGCTCTATGAGGCTCTCCCACGACTTTCAGCCGATGAGATTTCCGATCAAGCCAATCTCGTGCGCCTCTTTGAGCAACGCCAGCAATTCCTCCAAGAGAACCTGCCACTCCTCGCCGACAACTGGGAGAAGAGCGTGTTCTATCAAACCAACCTCAAGCATTTGGCAAAGCAGTACGCCAAGTTTAACTTGGACTTGCCCGATGCACTTCCCGAGGATGCGCCCATTATGACCCGCATTCATGATGCAATGTTCCGTTCCGAAATGTTGCGTGAACGCGATCCACAGCAGGCGGAAAAGGCAGAAGCAGAAGCCTTCGCCTTGCAACGTGAAATCCTCACCGAGCAAGCAGAAAGGCACAAATCCTTGCCACGCTCAACCACCTATTCCGATCAAATCGTTTGGGGACGAAGTCCCGTGCGCATCGACCTCGCAGGCGGATGGACGGACACGCCTCCGCACACGCTTCTCGCAGGCGGAAGTGTCATTAACTTAGCCATCGAACTAAACGGACAGCCACCTCTGCAAGTCTATGTAAAGCCTTGCAAAGAGCCTGTTTTCATTTGTCGCTCCATTGATCTTGGCGTGAGTGAGCGCATTGAAACCTTTGAGGAGTTGGCACTCTATAATAAGGTGGGCTCACCCTTCTCGATTCCGAAGGCAGCCCTCGCTTTGGCAGGCTTCTTGCCCCGCTTCTCGGCAGAACCTCGTGCCACACTTCGCCAACAATTCAAGGCTTTTGGCTCGGGGATTGAAATTACCCTGCTGTCTGCTATTCCTGCAGGCTCTGGACTTGGCACAAGTTCCATACTCTCTGCCACCGTGTTGGGCGCTTTGAGCGATTTCTGCGGTTTGGGCTGGGACAAGAACGAAGTTTGTAACCGCGTCCTTATCCTCGAGCAACTCCTCACTACGGGTGGCGGTTGGCAAGACCAATATGGCGG
>JBHAFO010000069.1:0-4075 GCA_041856145.1 Alloprevotella sp. | reverse complement strand
GTGCCAGGCTCAATCTCCCGAAGAACATAGCCGAGCTTCGCCATCTCGTTTTGCAAAGCAAGGATGCGGTCGGTTTCCTTGATACGGAGTGTTTGTAAGCCGCTGAAATGGAAAGGCTGGTCGAGCATCGCTGCCGTCACGACAAGGGTTTGTGCCAAGTCGGGTTGTTCGGTGAGGTCCAAATGGTAGCAGTCGAGCACTGTTCGCTCGCCTTTTGTCAGCACCACACCTTCGGGCGTAAAAGTTGTTTGCACCCCCAAGGGAGCGAAAAAGGCTTGCACTTTGGCATCGCCCTGCCAACTCGCTTGCTCGAGGTAGGGCAAAGCGACTTGTGCTTGCGCATCGGAGGTCAATGCCATAAAGGCATACCAATAAGACGAAGCACTCCAGTCGGCTTCAATGGCTATGGTTGCGGTGGCATCATAGCCTGTAGGATAAATTTGCAGCGTTTGCTCGTTCAGCCATTCAGCCTGCGCACCGCAACGGCGCATAAGTGCCAACGTGAGTTCTACATAGGGGCGAGAAATCAACTCGCCCACAAGGTGCAACTGCAAGCCTTGCTTGAGCATCGGGGCAATCATCAGCAGGGCTGAAATGTACTGCGAACTGATAGTGGCTGCAATCTCTGTTTCGCCACCTTCAAGACTGTTCCCAACGATATGCAGGGGTGGATAACCCTCCTGCTCGAGATAATCGATCTCAGCCCCGATGGCACGCAAAGCATCTACCAAGGGACGGATAGGGCGCTGGCGCATGCGCTCGCTCCCTGTGAGAATGTGTGTGCCTGGTGCAACCGCAAAAAAGGCTGTCGCAAAGCGCATCGCCGTTCCAGCTGCTCCGATGTTCACTTCACCTGTAGGCGTTTGCAATACACGAAGCATCGCCTCCGTGTCGTCGCACTCTGCCAAGCGCTCAATCTCGTATGCGCCACCTGCCAACGCTTTGATTGCTAACAAACGATTGCTGATACTCTTGGACGAAGGCAATGTTACCTGCCCTCGAAGTTCTGGACGCAACTGCAGAGAAATAGTCATAGGAATGGAGCGTATAATGAAAGACAAAGATACTAATTTCTGGCGAGTTCGTTTGCTTGTCTTTGGTGAAGGAGAAAATGCAGGCAAAGGAAAGAAATTTTTCGTCCTTGCAATCTTTAACTTTGAATAGTAAACTTTATGCCAGCCAATCCTCCTCTTTCTCCTCCCTACGTAGGCAAAAAATGCAGCAAGCCTTCGTGTTTTTTCTTCTTGCGCTGATTGTTTTTTCTCCCTACGCCTCCTGTTTTTTCTTCCTGCGCCTCCCGAAAACGCAGTTCCTGCGCATAAAGAAAGGAGCAATAGGTTTTCTTTCGCCTATTGCCCCTTGTGCTTACTGCAAAGATACAACTTCTGGCTTCGGAATGCAAGCCCTATTGTTACGAAGTATAAAAGAAGAACAAAGAAAGTACTGTATTCGTCTTTCCTTTTTGCACATCGTATCAATTTTTGTTTCCTTATTATCTTTCCTTTCAGCAAAAGACGTAGAAAAAAGCAGATGTCTCTTGCATACTTACTGAGAAATCCATATATTTGCAAGGCAAACATTACAATCTTTGATTATGCGTAAAATTGTATCTTACCTTTTCCTCTGTTTGGTGATGCTCTTGGGAGTTGTCTTCCCCCAGACCGCATCGGCCACGCAAGCAGATGTGAACGAAATCCTTGCTAATGGAGGAGTTTTTCGTATTAAGAACAGTGGCTCAAACCGGTATATGTCTGAAGACAAGAATACTAATAAACTTACCGGTAAGTATCTAATGAGAAGCGCCGATAGCTTGACGCAAGTGTGGCTTGTGCAACCGCTCGGCAATGGTGCCTACACTTTCCGTAATCTCCATACTGGACGTTATCTCAATACGGTTAATGGAAGTCCGATGGTAACGGTGAGTGGACAGCAGAAGCACTATATGAAGTATAGCGCGGCTAACTCTGGCACTTCAACCTCCCTGATTACTATCTCGTGGACTTCTAATTTTAGTGGTAACACTTGCTTGAACGAGAATAACTCTACTCGTTATATCCTCGGTTGGCAAGCGAACACACCCACGCTTGGAGATGCTTATTCAGACTGGACTTTTGAGAAAGCCAAGTGGATTGATACAACGTTTATCAGAAATCGTTTTGACGCTCTGCTGGGTGCCATCACTCCTACGAACGGTCAGTATGTACGCATCTACAACTCTGGTTATGGCTCAGTGATTACAGAATCTGTGTCTGCCAACACTTTGTCTTGCTTCGCAGCAGAGGCAACCGACTATTCACAGGTGTGGAAAGTTGTGGAAGTCTCCAACAAACAATGGAAGCTGCAGAATGCTGTGACTGACCGCTACATTCAGGTGCAGAATGGCGTGTACTCTACACAATATAGAACCGATGTATCTGTACTGACGTCCTTTACAATTCAAGATGGTCTTGACCCATTCCTCACAGACTTCTTTATCAAAGATGGATCAGGTAACGTAGGTCTTCACTGCGCTGCAACATCTAAGGTTGTGGGTTGGAGAAACGACCAAGCTGCTTCAAACTGGTATTTCAAAGAGGCTGTAGTCGATCCCGCAGCGTTGGCAACGCAACGCCAGGAGAGTGAAGCCTTGGCTTTCTACCAATCAGCTTACAGCGTCAAGCAAGCTCGTGAAGCTTTGCGCAATTTCTTTGTAGACGATGCTTGCACAGAGTTGAAAGCAGAGTTCCAAGCTCTCACCGACGACTCTATTAAGAATTTGATGTCGAAGCCTAATACCTATTCAAAGGTGGCTTTCCCCACAAATTTGATTGATGTTGTTCTCAAAGTAAAGAATAACGTTTGGGGAGCATGGGAGAAATCTTTCCGTGTGCATAGCTATCACGCTTACTCCAACAATACGCTTTGGAACGGCAGTGACTACATCAACAACGGCTATTTGTTCTCTCCACAGACCAATCCAACGGGTATCAGCGTAAAACGCGGTCGTAGCATTTTGGTGTTCGTCGGCAAGGATATTCCTGTGGGTGCAACAATGAAGGTGTTGCTGGTGAATGGTCAAGAAGTGCCTGGTACTACTGTGCAAGACGCTTATGGTAAAGACATCCTGCTTCAACGCGGTCTTAACTATATACCAGTCGCCAACGATGGTCATGTCTTCATCGATTACACGATTACCAATAAGGCACTGCTCGCCGACTTCGATACAATTCCTGTGCATATCCAAGGCGGTTATGTGAACGGTGTGTTTGACATCACCCGTGGCCACAAGAATGCAGACTGGTTGCAAATGTTGGCTGATGGCTTGTTCACAGACGAGGTGACGCACCTCAAATCGAACTACATCCAATTCAACATGCTCACCAAAGGCTTGAAGGAGAAGAATCCAATTTCTCAGTTCACCGAGTTTGAGGCAGATGGTTCACCTAAAGCCCTCGAAGGCGTTTTGAAACGCTGGGATGAAATCATTGAATGGGAGCGCGCTGTGATGGACATCGAACAGTTTAAGCCCTACTTCAATAGTATGTTCTCTGCTTCTTCTAGCTCAACTTCCAGCCCCTATGCAACGAGCTTTGGTACATACTATGTAGGCGTAGGGAATTATATGAACTACGACCTCATGAAGGCTGGTTATGCATATCACGAAGGTGATGGCATTTGGGTAGTAACACACGAGAATGGACACCTCCACCAGAAGCCAATCAACATTGCGGGTGACACAGAATGTTCAGTAAACTTCTTCTCTCAATTCTGTATCTGGTTGCAAGGTTCTAACGTAGGTCGTGGTCCAGCTTGGTCTAACCCTGCTGCATCTTTCCACAGTGGTCAGTTCTACACAAACTACAACATTTGGACACGTAGCCGTATGTACTTCCAATTGTGGCTCTACTACCACTTGCAAGGACATAAGCCCGACTTCTATCCTAAGCTCTTCGCCCTCTTGCGCAAAGATCCTATGATCGTTTCTACGAATGCCAGCAATCCTATCAGCGGTTTGCACAACTATCTGAAGTTTGCTAAGTACGCTTCCGAGGCTGCAGGAGAAGACCTCAGCGAGTTCTTCCAATTCTATGGCTTC
>JBHAFO010000068.1:0-5344 GCA_041856145.1 Alloprevotella sp. | reverse complement strand
GCAGTGCTTGCTTATCAGCTGTTGAATAATTACCTTTGTAGGCAAAATATCAGACGTAGAAACGATGGAAATAGCCCCCCAACAGCTCGACGATGAGGTGAGCTTCAAATTGTATATGCTCAATCGCTTGTTTCAGCAAGCCTATCAAAATTTCCTCTGCCCACTGAATTTGACCTATCCGCAATATCTCGTGATGAAAATTCTGCTGGAAGAAGATGGTATCCCTGTGAACGTAATATCTGCACGCCTGATGTTAGAAAGCAATACGGTAACTCCTTTGCTACAACGTATGGAGAAACAAGGGTTGGTGAGCCGTGGTTTTCGGAGCGAAGACCAGCGTCAGCGCATCATCTCCCTCACGGAGCAGGGTGAAAGTATGCGGGCAGACATTGCAAAGGTGTCGTCGGCGGTGGCAACAAGCCTTTCAAAGTTGCAGATGGACTGCGGTATGGCGTTGCAGATGGGCGATTTGTTGAGCGAATTTATAAGGAAAATAAAATAAAGACGAATGCTCTATATTATTGTAGGACTAATTGTAGGCACAGTCATAGGCTTTCTCGTGGCAAAGGTGCTGACAGCCTCGCAGGTGATGCAAGAAAGGGAGGCAGCAGTACAGCTCAAAGCCACGTTGGAGGGCGAACGGAAACACTATGCCCAATTGCGTGCCGACGAGGAGCGTCAGCGGGAGTTGGAAGCCGTGGCACGGGCAGAAGAAATGGCAACTCTGCGCCGTGAACTGCGCACCATGACGGCAGAGCTGGCACAACGGCAGGGCGCAGAGTTGCGGGCGCAACATGCCGAAGGGCTAACGGCGATGCTGAACCCACTGAAAGAAAGTATCAGCCAGTTCAAAGACCAGTTTGTACGCACCACCTCTGCCACCGAAACCCACATCAAACAACTCTCGGAACAGAGCCACGCCCTCGGGCGTGAGGCTGAAGCCTTGGCAAAAGCCCTGCGTGGCAACACGAAGTTGCAAGGCAACTGGGGCGAGCAAATATTGGAACGCCTGCTTGAAGCCTCGGGGCTGACACGGGGACGGGACTACGAGGTGCAGGTGCAGGAGACGAACGAAGAGGGCGGACGCATCATTCCCGATGTCGTTGTCCACTTGCCCGAAGGGCGGGATATCGTCATCGATTCAAAGGTGTCGCTGACGGCTTTCTCAGGACTTACGCTGACGGACGACCCCACAGAAATGGCACGTCTGCGGAAAGAACATTTGCGGAGCGTCTTTGCCCATGTCAAAGAGCTTTCGGAGAAAAGCTACCACCGCCTCCTGCCCAATGCCGTGGGCTATGTGTTGATGTTTATTCCGCACGAAGCGGCTTATCTCACCGCCTTGGAAGAAGACCCCGAACTGCTCACAAAAGCCTATCGGCAGGAGGTGATCATCATCAACCCTTCCAATTTGTTCATGGCGCTCCAGCTGGCGTACAACCTCTGGCAGGCAGAACGCCAAAATCAGTCCGTGGCAGACATCTACGCCTCGGCAGAGCGTCTGCACCGTAAGTTTGCCTCCTTTGCAGACAACTTTGTGCGCATCGGCACGAGCATCAATCGTTTACAGACAGCCTACGAGGAGGCGCAGAAACAGCTTACCTCGGGAAAAGGAAACATCCTCCATCAGCTCAAAAGCTGGGAAACAAAAGGTTTTAAGCCCACCCGAGAATTGCCCCTGCGGGAGGACGAAACCGACGAGGCAAGCCTCTTGGCGCAAGACCCGCCTCCCAGCAATGATTAAAAGCTCGCCTGCGATGCGCTCCCCCTCAGCAGAATTGCGTATCTTTGTAGGGTATAAAAACAGTAATCACTCAAAAACAAAATAGCTATGTCTAAAAAAGCAATGCTTATCATCCTTGACGGATGGGGAATAGGCGACCAAGGCAAGGGCGATATCATCTTCAATACGCCCACACCGTTCATTGATCATTTGAATGCCACTTATCCAAACTCTCAACTCCTTGCTTCGGGCGAAAACGTAGGCTTGCCCGATGGACAAATGGGCAACTCGGAAGTTGGTCACCTGAACCTCGGCGCTGGTCGCATCGTCTTCCAAGATTTGGTGAAGATTAACCGTGCGTGCAAAGATGGTTCAATTCTTGAAAACCCCTGCGTTAAGGAGGCTTACTCCTATGCTAAGGCAAATGGCAAGCGCTTGCACTTGCTCGGACTTACCTCCGACGGTGGCGTGCACTCCTCTCTCGACCATTTGTTCAAGCTCGTAGAAATCTCACAAGAGTATGGCATTGCAGGGCAAACCTTTGTTCACTGTTTTATGGACGGTCGTGACACCGACCCCAAGAGCGGTAAGGGTTTCATCGAACAACTCACGAAAGTTTGCGAAAAGACTGGCGCAAACATAGCGTCCATCATCGGTCGCTTCTATGCGATGGACCGCGATAAACGATGGGAACGTGTGCGCGTTGCCTACGACAACGTGGTTAAGGGCGAGGGCAAGCAGGTAACTGATATGGTGCAAGCTGTGGAAGATTGCTACGCCAGCGACAGCCCCGAACATAAGAACACGGACGAATTTATGGAGCCTCTCGTGAATGCAAACGTTGATGGTCGCATTCAGGAAGGCGATGTGGTAATTTTCTTCAACTACCGCAACGACCGTGCGAAAGAGCTCACGCAAGTGCTCTCACAGGTAGATATGGAAGCAGAAGGCATGAAAACCATTCCTGGCATTCAGTTCTACAGCATGACCCCCTATGACTCTACATTCACGAGTGTGAAGGTGCTTTTCCCAAAGGAGAACGTGCAAAACACCCTCGGCGAGTATCTCTCAGCCAAAGGCTTGACGCAACTCCACACAGCCGAGACGGAGAAATACGCTCACGTGACATTCTTCTTTAATGGCGGTCGTGAAGAACCTTTCGCAGGTGAAGAGCGCATTCTCGTGGCTTCGCCAAAGGTGGCAACCTATGATTTGAAACCCGAGATGAGTGCTTTCGAGTTGAAGGACAAGCTCGTGGATGCCATCAACAGCGACAAGTTCGATTTTATTGTGGTGAACTTTGCCAATGCAGACATGGTTGGTCACACGGGCGACATCACTGCAATTACGAAAACCGTAGAAACGGTGGACAGCTGTCTGAGCGAGATTATCCCAGCAGCCCTCGCGCACAACTATGAGAGCATCATCATCGCCGATCACGGTAATGCCGACAATGCTCTCAACGCTGACGGCACGAAGAACACGGCTCACTCGCTCAACCCCGTGCCTTTCATTTACGTGACAGAGAACACTTCTGCCACCGTGAAGAATGGCGTGTTGGCAGACGTAGCACCCTCGTTGCTCCACATCTTGGGCTTGCCACAACCTGCGGAGATGACAGGCGTTAATCTCATCGAAGACTAAATCCAGAGCAAGCCTCTGCGCAAATTCATTCCCCCTTGCCGTGAACACGACGGCAAGGGGGAATTTTTATAAGGTCTCATGATAAATGCGTATCTTTGCAGGTAAAATATATAAACAATGATTACAGCCGATCAACTCAAGGAGATAAAGGAACGGGTAGACGCCTTGCGTCGCTACTTGGACATTGATGCGAAAACCATTCAGCTGGAGGAGGAACAACTCCGCACGCAAGCTCCCGATTTTTGGGACGATGCTAAGCGCGCTGAGGAGCAGATGCGACTTGTCAAAGGCATTGAAAAATGGATCGTGGACTATAAGGCGGTGGCTGCCCTCGTTGAGGAAACGGAAATTGCCTTCGACTTCTTCAAAGAGGAGATGGTCACGGAGGACGAGGTCGATAACAATTACGCCCGAGCCACGGAAGCCCTTGAGGCTTTGGAGCTTCGCAATATGTTGCGACAGGAGGAAGACAGTATGTCTGCCGTGTTGAAAATCAACTCGGGTGCTGGCGGAACAGAGAGCCAGGACTGGGCGTCGATGTTGATGCGCCTCTATCTGCGCTATGCTGAGGCGCAGGGCTACAAAGCCAGCATCTCCAACCTCCAAGAGGGCGACGAAGCTGGAATCAAAACCGTGACGATGGAAATCGAAGGCGACTTCGCCTACGGCTACCTGAAGAGCGAAAACGGTGTGCACCGTCTTGTGCGCGTTTCCCCCTATAACGCACAAGGCAAACGTATGACAAGTTTTGCCTCAGTGTTCGTCACGCCACTCGTGGACGATAGCATTGAAGTGAATATCGACCAGAGTAAAATTTCTTGGGACTTGTTCCGCTCGGGCGGAGCCGGTGGACAGAACGTCAATAAGGTTGAAACGGGCGTCCGCCTGCGTTATCAGTACACCGATCCCGATACTGGAGAAACGGAAGAGATACTGATTGAAAATACCGAGGGGCGCAAGCAATTGGAAAACCGAGAGAATGCGATGCGTCTGCTCCGCTCCCAACTTTACGACCGAGAGCTCCAGCGCCGTAAGGCAGCCCAAGCGAAGATCGAGGCTGGGAAGAAGAAAATCGAGTGGGGCTCACAAATCCGCTCTTACGTCTTTGACGATCGCCGAGTCAAGGACCACAGAACTGGTTACCAGACCTCTGACGTTGGAGGAGTAATGGACGGAAAAATTGACGGCTTCATCAAGAGTTATCTGATGGAGTTTGCGGGCAACGAGGAGGAATAACCGATGGCTTATCTTCCTATTCTGCAAATCGGAGATGTGCTGGTTTCGCCCGACATCTTCACTGAGCGTTTTTGCTGTGACCTCGAGGCGTGCAAAGGCGCGTGCTGTATAGAGGGCGACGCAGGTGCGCCGGTGACACTTGAGGAGGTCGCAGAGCTTGAGGATGCCCTCGATGCTGTTTGGTCTTCGCTCAGTGCTTCCGCACAAGCTATCATCGACACGCAAGGCGTTGCTTACACCGACCAGACGGGCGACCTCGTGACTTCCATCGTGGGCGGGAAGGATTGCGTCTTCACGTGCTACGACAACAACGGATGCTGTCTTTGCGCCACGGAGCGCCTTTACCGAGAGGGGCGCAACCATTGGAGTAAACCCATCTCCTGCGCCCTCTATCCCATTCGTGAGAAGGTGTTCGACGACGGCTCTATTGCGCTGAACTACGACCGCTGGGATATTTGTCGCCCAGCCATCACGAAGGGACGGACGCTCAACTTGCGCATTTACGAATTCCTCAAGGGTCCACTGACCACGCGTTTTGGCGAAGCGTGGTACGCAGAACTTTGCACCGTGGCAGAGGAACTCAAATCGCAGGGCTTGATATAAAATAACGGACGATGCTCCGTATGAAAAGTAAAAGGGAAAATGGTTTTAGACGAACCATTTTCCCTTTGTTTTGTACCTAAGTTGTGTCCCCGAGAGTGTCGTTGGGAAACACAGTCTGCGCCTATGGCACGAGCAATT
>JBHAFO010000067.1:0-6009 GCA_041856145.1 Alloprevotella sp. | reverse complement strand
ATCGCAAGGCAGGTGCTTTGTCGGGCGGTATGAAGCAAAAGTTGGCCCTCAGTTGCGCCCTCGTTCATCAACCCAAGGTCTTGTTTTTGGACGAACCGACCACAGGCGTCGATCCCGTTAGTCGCAAAGAACTTTGGGACATGCTTGGCACGCTGAAGTCCAAGGGCATTACGATTGTGGCAGCCACGCCGTATCTCGACGAGGTGCTCCGTTGCGATCGCGTTGCCTTTCTGCAAGAAGGGCAGGTGGCAGGCATCGACACGCCAAGGGCGATTCTCACGCAATTCAAGGACATTTTTAATCCCGACCCCCTACCTCCAGTGGCACACGAAGAGGATAATGAACTGGCAATAGAGGTGCACAATTTGGTCAAAGCTTTTGGCAGTTTCAAGGCGGTGAATGACATTTCTTTCTCCGTGAAGAAGGGCGAAATTTTTGGCTTCCTCGGGGCAAACGGTGCAGGCAAATCAACGGCAATGCATATGCTCACGGGGCTTAACCAGCCCACTTCGGGGAAAGGCACAGTCTTGGGCTACGACATTGCCACGGAGCATGAACAAATCAAACGCCACATTGGTTATATGAGTCAGCGCTTCTCGCTTTACGAGGACCTCACTGTGGCTGAAAACATGCGCCTCTTCGGCGGAATTTATGGCATGTCGCCAAAAGCCATCAAGGAGAAAACCGAGACGATGCTCGCCTATCTCGACATGACGGAGCACCGCAACACCCTCGTGTCGGCTATCCCTTTGGGCTGGAAGCAGAAGTTGGCTTTCTCTGTGAGCATCTTTCACGATCCGGGCATCGTCTTTCTCGACGAACCTACAGGCGGAGTAGACCCTGCCACCCGCCAACAGTTTTGGCGACTCATCTACGACGCGGCACAGCGAGGCATCACCATTTTCGTGACCACCCACTATATGGACGAGGCTGAGTATTGCGACCGCATTTCCATTATGGTTGATGGAAAGATCAGTGCTATCGGAACGCCCGATGCCCTCAAGTTGCAATTCCAACAACCCGATATGGACAGCGTTTTCACCTATCTTGCCCGCACAGCCAAGCGGAGCGAATAAACTCGGACGCCACACAATTAAATATGACTACATTCTGGAATTTTATCCTCAAAGAAACAAAGCACATCTTGCGCGACAGCCGCACAATGCTCCTGCTCTTCGGTATGCCAGTTGTGATGATGCTTCTGTTAGGCTTCGCCATTCGCACCGACGTGAAGGAGGTGCGCACAATCGTGGTGCTTTCCTCCATCGACCATGCGACGCAAAGCATGATTGCTCAGCTTGATGCTTCGGACTACTTCAGTATCGTGGCGACAGCCCCAACCCCGCACGAAGCCGAACAAAGGATTCGCGCCAAACGGGCTGAGATTGCCATTGTTTTCCCAGCAGACTTTGCTTCTCTGCGCAGTCGGGACGCTACCGTGCAAATCCTGACCGACGCAACCGACCCCAACATGGCGCAACAATATGCGAACTACGCCACTTCGATACTCTCCTCCTCTGCCAACGGAACGAGCCTCTTGGCAACACAACTGCTCTACAATCCGCAGATGCTCTCGGCATATAATTTCGTACCAGGCATTATGGGTATGGTTTTGATGCTCATCTGTGCAATGATGACCAGTATCAGTATTGTCAAGGAGAAGGAGCGTGGCACAATGGAGGTACTGCTCGTCAGTCCCGTCAAGCCTTTGGCAATCATTGTGGCGAAGACAATCCCCTACTTCGTGCTGGCTATTATGATTTTGATAGCCATTCTCCTCATGGCATTCTATATTTTAGACGTGCCATTGGCAGGTTCTCTTTTTTGGATCGTCGCAGTTTCGCTCATCTACATCCTCATGGCACTCAGCCTTGGACTACTCATCAGTAACATTGCCCAGTCGCAATTAGTGGCACTCCTGCTTTCTGCCCTCGTTTTGCTCGTACCTTGCATCATGCTCTCGGGAATGATGTTCCCCATTGAGAGTATGCCAAAAGTTCTGCAAGTGGTGGCACACATCGTTCCGACCACTCACTATATCTCTGCCATGCGCAAGCTGATGATCATGGGCGTTGAGATGAAACACGCTGTCACGGAAGCGTGGGCACTTGTAGGCTACACTGTGTTCTTCCTGAGCGTAGCAATGTTTACCTTTAAGCAACGATTGGCATGACACTCAAGTACCTTTTACAAAAGGAGTGGCTACAACTCTTTCGCAATTCCTTCCTCCCCAAACTTATTCTCGTGTATCCTCTCGTGGTGATGTGCGTGATTCCTTGGGTCATGAATATGGAGGTGAAAAATATCCGCGTCGATATGGTGGACCTCGACCGCTCGCCAATGAGCCAGCGACTGGTGCAAAGAATCATTGCCAGCAACTATTTTGTGTTCAATGCGCAACGCGATAGTTATGCTGGGGCGATGAGCGATATTGAAAGCGGAGAAGCCGATGTGGTGGTGACCATTCCTGCCAATTATAGTCGGGAATTGACGCAATCGCAAGCCTCCAAAGGTGTGATTCCTCCGCCTCAAATTCTCGTTTCAGCCAATGCTGCCAATGCCACAAAGGGTTCAATCGGAGGCGCATACCTCTCGCAAATAATCCTCCCCCACTTGGCAGACGCCATTGGGCTTGACCTCACGAAGCAGCAGATGCAGGTACAAGTGCTGAACCTCTATAACAAAACGCTCGACTATAAGGTGTTCATGATCCCTGCTCTAATGGCAATGCTCCTGATGATGCTCTGCGGTTTCTTGCCCGCCTTGAACATTGTGTCGGAAAAGGAGAGTGGCACGATTGAGCAAATCAACGTGACTCCTGTGAGCCGTGGAGCTTTCATCTTAGCGAAGATTATTCCTTATTTTGTCATAGGGTTGGTGGTCGTTTCCATGTGCTTTCTCCTTTCGTGGGGCATTTACGGCATCACAAGCCAAGGGTCTTACCTCTTGGTCTATTTCTTGGCAATTCTCCTCGCCATCATCTTCAGTGCTTTGGGACTCGTCATCTCGAACTACAGCGATACCTTGCAACAGGCTATCTTCGTGATGTGGTTTGCCATCATCTGCCTGATGCTTCTCAGCGGTATGTACACTCCAACGACTTCCATGCCCGACTGGGCGCAATATATCGTGGCAATCAATCCCATGCACTACTTCATCGATGGCATCCGCACGGTATTTGTGCGTGGAGGAACGCTCGAAAGCATTTCTACAGAGGCATCCGTCCTCGCCACGATGGCAATTGTTTTGAGCCTTGTAGCAGTGTGGAGCTATCGGAAGAACCACTAAGAAGACTTCCCCTCTCCTCCCTCTCGCTCAGAGGAATACTTCTGCCAACAATCTGGCTAATTCAGTAAATCCGCCCTGCTCAGCAACTGTTGAGCAGGGCGGATTATTTTTATTCTCTCATCGATCTTGCACCCTTTGCCCCTAAGAAAAACCGAAGAGGAAGGCTTTGATTGCTCCCGCCCTGCGCCAAGGAACTCCCAATCCTGCACCAAGCCTCCTCGCCCTGCGCCAAAAAACTTTCCTCCTTGCGCCCACATTTTTGTCTGGAGGGCTTAGATTTTCGACTGGAGGCGGAGAAAAAGTTTAGTTTCCACTGATAATTATATAGATATCACTGCAAATTATATAATTATCAGTGCAAATTATATAGTTTGCAGTGAAAACTAAAGTTTTCTTGCGCCACTCGGGAAGTTTTCCTACGCAGGGAGGGAAGTTTCTTGGTGCAAGGAGAAAAGTTTACTCCCACCTACAATTCAAAAACAATGCGCCTCAAGGCGATTTTATCTATGGACAAGCGTTCTGATTTCAGGCGAAAAGTTGTATCTTTGCCCTATTCCTGCGCAGGCTTTTGGCACTCTGTCGCAAGGACAAAGGTTCAAACAAAACAATAAAATAACTGCATATATGAAATTCATCGTTTCCAGCGCTGCGCTCCATGGTCGCTTGCAAGCCATTGGGCGTGTCATCAGCTCTAAAAACACCCTCCCCATTCTCGATTGCTTCCTCTTCAACATTGAGGGCACGACACTTACCATCACAGCATCCGACAACGAAAACACGCTCACCACGAAGGTGGAACTCCTTGAGAGCGAGAGTAACATCCGCTTTGCGGTGAATGCCAAAACACTCCAAGATGCTATGAAAGAAATTCCCGAGCAACCGCTGAATTTCTATGTCAATGAGCAAACTTTGGAGGTGACTGTGGAGTACAAGAATGGTAACTACCACCTCATGGGACAAGCTGGCGACGACTATCCCACGCCTCCCGAAGTGGAAGGAGATACTACAACTTTCACACTCTCGGCTTCTGACCTTGCAGCAGGCATCACACGTGCCATCTTTGCTACGGCAGAGGACGGACTCCGCCCCATCATGACGGGTATTTACTTCGACAAAACAGCCGAAGGTCTCAACATCGTTGCCAGCGATGGGCATAAGCTCGTGAGCAGTCGCCTTTTCAACACAACCACTACGGCTGACAAGAGCTTTGTCTTGCCTAAAAAGCCAGCCAATTTGCTCAAGAATTTGCTCGTGAAAGAGGACGACCAAGTGACAATCCTCTTTAACAATCGCAACGCCCTCATCACTACTTCAACCGTGGAGCTTAACTGTCGCTTGATCGAGGGACAATATCCAAACTACAACAGCGTTTTCCCACAGAACAACCCCAACCGTATGGTCATCGACCGCCAGGCGTTGCTCTCAGCCCTGCGTCGTGTGATGGTATTTTCCAACGCTACGATTTCTTTGGCGAAGCTCGAGATTTCTAACAGCAAGCTGAGCCTTTCTTCGCAGGACATCGACTTCTCTATGTCGGCGCATGAAGAAGTGCTTTGCGACTATCAAGGCGAGCCTATGCGCATCGGCTTCAAAGGCCCTTACCTCAACGAAATGCTGAACAACATCGAAAGCGAAGAGGTCGTGTTCCAACTCGCCGACTCAGCCCGTGCTGGATTGATTTCGCCCGTGGTACAACCCGAGGGCATGCACGTGCTGATGTTGCTCATGCCTATGATGTTGAACGACTAATAGCATAGCTCTCTCCCTTATGCAGTTGAACCTTTCTCGCCCACTCGTCTTCTTCGACATCGAAGCAACAGGACTGAACACAGCCACCGACCGCATTGTTGAACTTTGTATGGTGAAGGTGTTTCCCGATGGCACGGACGAGGTGCGCACGCTCCGCATCAATCCCACCATACCCATCTCGCCCGAAGCCTCTGCGGTGAACGGAATTACGAATGAGGATGTAGCAGATTGTCCACGCTTCATTGACTTGGCAGAAGAGCTGGATAATTACTTCGCCAACTGCGATTTGGCGGGCTACAACTCCAATGCTTTCGACATTCCAATGCTCGTAGAAGAATTTATCCGCGCTGGCATCAACTTTGACCTCACCACTCGTAAATTCATCGACGTACAGACGGTTTTTCACAAGATGGAACCTCGCACACTAACTGCCGCCTATAAATATTACTGCCAGAAGGAGTTGGTCGATGCGCACTCGGCTGAGGCAGACACGATGGCTACTTACGAGGTGCTCAAAGCACAGCTCGACCGCTACGAGGAGGTGCAGAACGATGTGGAGTGGTTGGCGACTTTCACCCGTCGGAACAACAATGTAGACCTTGCGGGGCGCATCGTTCTGAACGAGGAGAATGTGGAAGTTATTAACTTCGGAAAATACCGAGGTCGCCCCGTGCGTGATGTTTTGCGCTATGACCAAGGATATTACAACTGGATCATGCAGGGCGATTTCCCGCAGAACACAAAACAAGTGTTCATACAACTCAAACTTCGCTACGACAACGAATAGACGGGAAGCCCTCCTGCGCTCTGTACATACCATATATAATATATAGACACCGCTCCGCTTGGGAAGCACCATTATAGGAAAATGAAAGGGAAGCACATCGTTCTCGGTATTACTGGTAGCATTGCCGCCTATAAGGCTTGCACGCTCATTCGTCTGTTGGTGAAAGCAGGCGCAGAGGTACAGGT
>JBHAFO010000066.1:0-6644 GCA_041856145.1 Alloprevotella sp. | reverse complement strand
ATTAGCGTTGATAGAAAAGATAGTGTTTGGTATCCTTGATATGCGTATTGGTATCTGTAGAAATGATTTGGGAGAGTGATGCAAAATCTCTTATCTCGCCGTCATGGCAGAGTACCTTGATACCTTCTGCTGTGGCTGAATACATTTCTTTGGAAACGCTACGAGAGGATACAAAATAGGAGGCTTGCTCCACTGTTAAGCCCATTCGGTCAGCCAAATCTTCCTGCTTTTCTCGCAATTGGTCGGCAGTGACGGGTTCATTTAGCTCTTCTACCTTGAAGAGATGGCGACAGAGGAAGTTGTTGGAGAGTGTGCTAAGTACAATATCTTCGTGGGTTCTCCAAACCTTGAGTGCACTAAGAATATCTGCATCATCGAGCTGGAGATAATAGTCTAAGCAGTCTGGGGAGCTTTCAAATGTTTCTTTGGTTACATCGTTGCGCAAGAAATACTGCAAAGCTGGTGTGCAAAATAATTCTTTTCCTTCTTTATATAAATGTTTTGCACGTAGCAAGGCATTGCGAAGCACTTCCTCCGCTGCTACAGTCGTCTTGTGCAGATACACCTGCCAGTACATCAGTCGGCGTGCCATCAGATAGTTTTCTACAGAATATATACCTTTCTGATGAATCACCAAATGCTCGTCCCGTACATCAAGCATTTTGATAAGTCGTTCTGCGCCGACGCTTCCCTCACGAACGCCAGTGTAGAAGCTATCACGCACCAAGTAGTCGAGGCGATCCATATCCAGCTGGCTGGAGATAAGCTCATGGAGAAAATGTTTGGGGTGGTGTCCCTTGAAAATTTGTAATGCAAGTGTTAGCTCGCCATTAAACTCTTCGTTAAGGCGGTTCATCATCATCAGTGTAATCTCCTCATGGGCTATGTCTTTTGCAAATACAAATTCAAGAACATGGGAGTATGGCCCATGCCCTAAGTCGTGCATTAACAAAGCGGCTTGCGTAGCTTCTATCTCAGAGTCAAACAGAAATTGTCCTTTGGAGATAAGCCCACGCAATGCTTCGCTGACTAAGTAATAGGCTCCAAGGCTATGCTGTTTGCGGGTGTGCTGAGCGCTTGGATAGACAAACCCCGAAGTACCCAGCTGACGGATACGATCCAAACGCTGGAAGTAGGGGTGGTTGATCAAGCGTCTAATCAATCCTCGAGGGAAGTCGATGAATCCATAAAGCGGGTCGATGATGACAGACATAGTGGTTCTTTTTTAGAGGAAGCTATTGAGTCTTTTCTGCAAGAGACTTTTCGTAAATATCTTGCAGAATAAGTCCTGAGAGTTGCATGCCAAAGATGGCTGTGATGTGTGCGAATGTTCCATTGATTTGGGCTTTAGAAGAACACCACTCGTGATTGAGCAAAGCTGCATCGCCTGGTCCATTAACAGCTTTAGGACAGAGGCAAGCACCTGTGCCACAGTTTTTGTTTTCTCCCAAGTTGGGTAAGACTTCTGTGCTATACACACATTTGAACTTCTTGGCTGGTTTGATTTTAGCCTTGCGGAACTTCTTACGAATGGCAGCCCCAAGTGGATCGCCATTCACTTTCCAAAACTCTGCAACTGCCACCTTCGTTGGGTCTACTTTCAAGGCTGCTCCCATAGAACTGAAAAGGGTAGATTTGGAAGCAGCCGCTTTCAAGATCAGATGCGCTTTGTCTTTCAAACTATCAATGGCATCGACTGTATAGTCATAGTTGTCGAGGTCAAAATCATCGGAAGTTTCTGCAGAATAGATCTTTTGTAAGGGAACAACTTTCACATTGGGATTGATCTCCTCTAATCGACTCTTGAGCGCTTCGACCTTCACCTGTCCAACTGTCTTCATCGTTGCCATGAGCTGGCGGTTTACGTTGGTGATACACACTCTGTCAGAGTCCACAATGGTTAGGTGCTGAATACCTGAGCGCACCAAGGCTTCTGCACACCAGCTTCCAACGCCTCCCACACCGAAGATAATAACCTTTGTATTTGCTATTTTCGCCATCATATCTTTACCCACGAGTAGCTCCGTGCGGCGAAAGATACCCTTCTCAATACCCATAAGTCTTTGTGTAATTCTCGTACTATATAATTATTTTATCAGCAATTTTTGCAGGTCGAACATTGAGCCGTTATAAACATTCAAGTCAACCTTATGGTCTATACCATCTAACCGCCCTTGTTCTGTGTGTTGCCAAAACTTCCAATCTCCCTCGTAGAGGGGTTTATTATTGGTAGTGAACGCATAGTGGGCAATCCATATAGGATAGCCCTCAAAATCTTTTGTGCTGAAATACTTTTTTTTGAAGTTGAGATAAGTGTAGAGGATTGGCTTTACTCCGTAAGCTTTCTCCACCATTTTCAGCCAAGTCAAAGCACCTTTGCGAATTTCCTGATCTGTAAGTCCATTCGCCCGCTCATAATCGAGTACGGGGGGCAAGTCGCCTGGCTCTAAATCTACTGTAGTTATGAAATGCTTGGCTTGAATTTCTGCGGGATACTTGGTGTCAAAGAAATGATAAGCCCCGCGGATAATTCCTTTTTGTCCTGCTTCATCGAAGTTTTCTTCAAAATTTCGATCTACCCTCTTATCTCCCATCGTTGCTCGGATAAAGGCAAATTGAACTGAATTGCCAGCAATTTTGGCATTGCTCACAGCTTTCCAATCAATCTCATTTTGATAATGGCTCACATCGATACCATGAATCTCATAGCCACTTGGCACAGCCACTTCGCTGTAGGTTATGTGCCAGCGAGGTGTTATATAGCTCACACCCAAGTAGGCGAGCCATACAAATGCGCAGAAAAGAAAGAGAACCGTTGATAGGATTATCCACGGCCGTAACTTTTTCGACATAAGATTGATGGGGAATATCAGGACGAGGTATATGAGAAAAAAGAAAGATGGTGCAGAGGCTCTGTGCACTCTGCCAACCATCTTTCTTCTTATAATAAAAGAGGATTACTTACCTTGCTCCAAGCGCAAAGTAACTGTGCACTGGTCGCAAACTTCAGTTGGGCCGAAGTATTGGATTGGACCTGGATAAACATAAGCTGTTTGCTCAGCCCAGACGTCACGGTTGGCAGCGAACTCCTTAAATGGTGCACCATCCAAAAGTACAAGTGCCTTCTTGATTACAGGCTTCATTTCGCCATGGCGACGCTCCATGTTCAACATCATTGTGATGGGCACACCACCAGCAACCCACTCAGCTGCAGGAGCAGTTGTGTTCTTTACAATTGCCATATAGCCAGTCTTACCGTTGGCAATGAGTTGACCAGCAGAAGCACCGAGAGCGTAGCAATAGTCTGCATCATAGTTAGAAGGAGCTGCGCAACGACCTTCGTAACCGAAGAAGTGGTGCAATGGAGAGAACTTGCCTACGAACTTGCCTTCCTTCTTCCAAGTAGCGAGCTTTTCGCCTACCATTTCAGAGAGCAACTTCTCTGTTTCGATGAGAGATACTTGTACGTTGCCGTGTGGGTCACGGTCGAGTGCAAGCTGATTGCCTACAGCTTCTGGGAGGCTCAAGAAAGTTGCTGCGTTATCAGCCGCCAAGTTCTTGCTCAACCACGTGCGAAGTTCAGCAATACTAAGACCTTCAACTTCGCTCTTCTTCACAGCGAGCAAGTCGTTCAATTCGGCAATGAGCTTCTTGATAGCAGGTACGAATTCGATAAGACCTTCGGGGATAAGGATTGTACCGAAGTTGTTGCCAGCTGCAGCACGCTTAGCCACGATGCCAGCAATATATTCAACGATATCGTCGAGGCTCATATTCTTATCCTCAACTTCTTCGCTAATGATAGTTACATTAGGTTGCGTTTGCAAAGCGCACTCAAGAGCGATATGCGAAGCACTGCGCCCCATGAGCTTGATGAAGTGCCAATACTTACGTGCAGAGTTAGCATCGCGTTGGATATTGCCAATCACTTCAGCATAAGTTTTACAAGCAGTATCGAAACCGAAGCTGGTTTCAATTTGGTCGTTTTTCAAATCACCATCGATCGTCTTGGGACAACCGATAACTTGTACACCTGCATTCTGCGCTGCATAGTATTCTGCGAGTACACAAGCGTTGGTATTGCTGTCGTCGCCACCAATAATAATAAGTGCCTTGATACCGAGTTCACGGATAATCTTCAATCCGCTTTCGTATTGCTCAATTTTCTCCAACTTTGTGCGACCAGAACCAATCATGTCGAAGCCACCAGTGTTGCGATACTCATCGATCACCTCTGCTGTCAGCTCTTTGTAGTCATGGTCAACCAAACCGCCAGGTCCCATAAGGAAGCCATAGAGCTTGTTCTCAGGGTTCTGCTTTTTCAGTTCATCGAAGATACCACTGATGACGTTGTGACCGCCAGGAGCTTGACCACCAGAGAGGATGATACCTACGTTCATTGCAGGGTACTCCTTCTTCTCATCTGAAGGAACGAACTCAACGAGGGGTAAGCCATAAGTGTTTGGGAAAAGTTTCTTAATCTCTTCTTGGTCAGCAACACTTTGAGTTGGTGCGCCTTCCTTAACGCTTACATTTCCACGCAAACCCAAAGGAAGTTTGGGCTGATAGGCCGCACGTGCGATGTGCAAAGCACTCTTTTTCATATATCTATAACTAAATAAATGTGTGAATATATTTCAGTACAAAGTTACAATATCTATTGCGAATAGCTATGCTATCTGTTTACTTTTCTTCGTGAAAAACACGATTGAAAGCCTTGGGAGCGGGCACTTCAAAATGAAGATGCTCGGAAGTCATGGGATGATAGAAGTCTAAGCGATATGCGTGCAAGCAAAGGCGGTCGCAAGGATTGTCGCCATTACCATATTTAATATCTCCGCACACAGGATGTCCAAGGTCTTGGAGATGCACACGGATTTGGTTCTTCCGACCTGTAGCAAGTTTCAGATCCACCAAACTATAGCGGTCGCTGAATCTTATTACTTTATAATGTGTGAGGGTATATTTCCCTCCATTATCCGTGGGGGATGAGTAAGTGATATAGGCTTTATTATCTTTCAACCAACTCTCCACACTGCCTTGCTGTTGCTCCATACGGCCTGATACCAAGGCGATATAACGGCGGTCAGTAACTATCTCTCGCCAGTTGTGTTCCAAAATTTGTTCGGCCTCAATGGTCTTGGCATAAACCATCAACCCACTCGTTTCTCTATCAAGGCGGTGTACGACATGAGCTGTACACTTTTGATGGCTTTGACGAAAATAACGATCAAGTTCTGTCTTTACACAGAAGTCGGAAGGACGAGCTGCCATGGAGAGAATGCCTGCATTTTTCTCTATGACTATGATAAAGCGGTCTTCATAAACAAGTTTCAAGAATTTGCTCTGAAACTCAGCCTTTGGTTTCCGTTTGGAAATCTCAACGACCATGCCTGGTGTAAGTTCATAATCGTGTTGTGAAATGTTGCGACGATTGACGCGCACGCCACCACCGCTAAGAATTGCTTTGGCTTTGTTGCGACTAATACCATTGAGGGCTTGCTCTATAAAGGACAAAAGTGTCGTGGCTTCTTTTACTTTGAAAAGGGTATATTTGGGCTTTTGATTTGGGTGCATTGCATTTATTATTTAGAAATCTACTGTTAGACGGGCGTTGAGCTGTCTGCCAGTCAAGTAGTTCGGAACGGCATATTGCGTATTGGTAATATCCGTAATCCAATAGTAGGAATTGACGTTGGAAATTCCGAGAAGGTTGAACACGTCTGCACCGAGCCAAACATTCTTGATGAAACGTCCAAAGCCAGTCTTCACATGACCGTCGCTGTTGTCAAAGAGGCGGTAGCTTGCTCCTAAGTCCACCCGTTTATAGGCTGGGGCACGATACACCTGCTCTGTACGCAGAGAATGAGGAGGACCAAAAGGCAAACCGCCTGCTAATGCCGCTTTGAGTGTGATGCGCCAGCGTGTAGTTCCAGGAAAATAGTCCGTAAAGAAGAGTGAGAGGTTGTAACGTTGATCGGTGGGGCGAGGAATACTTATACCGTCAATTGTTTCGCGTGAGGACATCAGAGAGAATGTGATCCAAGAGTCATTGCCTGGCACAAATTCTCCAAAGAGTTTGAAGTCGATACCTGCCGTATAACCTTTAGCTACGTTGCGCCCATAGTATACAATGCGCACATTGTTTACGCTGTAAGGAATGAGATTGGACAAGGCTTTATAATATACCTCCGTAGTGAACTTGAAGGGACGGTTCATCATTTGGAAAGTATAATCTCCTCCCAGCACAAAATGTATAGAGCGCTGAGAACGTATGTTCTTGTTCAGTGTAACGGTAGCAATGCCGTTACTCATTGTTGTGTCACGTAACTCCTTATAGAAAGGGGCTTGATAGTAGAATCCTGTGGCAAAGCGTAGGGTTAGGTGCTCATTGTTTGTTGGGAGGAATCCTACTGACAGACGAGGCGAAATAAGAGTTTCTTTGTTCCAATCCCAGCGACTGAGACGCACGCCGTAGGTGAAATTCCAAAGACCTGCATTTGATTTCATGCGCCAAGTATCTTGTAAAAAGGCAGAAAGGCGGTTGGAACTTATCTCAGTCTGTGCTGCGAGGCTGTAAATAAGGCGTAAATTCTGTGGTTCATAGGGTAGGGAATAACCCATGGAGTCGCGCATTTCCCACT
>JBHAFO010000065.1:0-3804 GCA_041856145.1 Alloprevotella sp. | reverse complement strand
GGCTACTTAGGGAGGGAACCGAGGCGGAGCAGTCGAATTGACTGCTCCGCCTCGGTTGTTATTGCAAAGATAAGATGCCAAAGTTCAAAATCCAAATGGAATGTTGCGGAGGCTAAAAGATGAATATTTGAGCGGAGCGGGGCATTTTAGCTAACTGCATATTAAAATTTTCCGCCACTTCTTCTCGGAAGATCAACGGGCAGCAACGAGAACAGGATGTCGCCTATCCGCAAATTCCAGCCTGAGATTTTCAATATTGCCGCCCCACCAGACGAACTGTGCTTGGCTCAGATCGTAGCGGGAAAGGGGTTCGGAATGCGAATTTTGGGAAAGGGAATATGACGGGGCGTTCCGCTGATGGGACGCGGGGTTACATGAAATCTTCGCCGAGTTGCACTTGTGCCTCGGTGAGGAGTTGGCGAACGTGAGAGGCATCGTTGTTGGGGCAGATGACCAAAACGTTGCCCTGTGAGGCTACCAGAAAGCCTTTCAAGCCCTTGACTACGGCTGCCATGCCTTCGGGCAGATAAACCGTGTTGTCGCTCGAACCACTGAAGAGCACCCTCGACTGTCCCATCACGGCATTGCCATCGGCATCCTGCTTGTGCGCATCGTGAAGTTCTGGCCAAGAACCAATGTCTGCCCAGCCAAAATTGGTTTCCATCACACGCACACTCTCCACCTTGCCGAGGAGCAAGAGGTCGATGGCTGAGAAAGGCGCAACGGGGTAGTAGCGGTCAATCAAACTGCGCCATTCCTCCAGCGACTGTACGGCATCCAACTGTTCGCGTTGCTCCCCAAGAATGGGCATGAGCTGTGGCAGTTGTTGGGTGATGGTATCCGTGCGCCAAAGCAACATACCCGTGTTCCACAAAAACTCGCCCGAAGAGACGAAGAGTTCCGCAAATTCGGCATTCGGCTTCTCGGAAAAAGACTTCACGCCATAGATGCCAGCATGCGAAGTGGGGCTATCCTTTTGGATGTAACCATAGTTGGAATTGGGTGTGGTTGGTGTAGCACCAAGAAAGAGAATATCTGCTGTTTCTGCCACGTGCTCCACAGCCTCGGAGAGTTGGTCACGGAAGCGGTCGGCATGCACAATGAGTTGATCGCAAGGCGAGATAATCAGCGTTGCCTGCGGGTCGATACGATGAATCAGCTCCGAAGCCCACAGGGTGGCAGGGCCTGTCGATAGCTGAGTAGGCTCGAGGAGAAAATTCTCCTTAGGAACATCGGGCAACTGCTCTTGCGCCAAGGAAATATAGTCGGCAAATGTGCTTATAAATATATGACTCGAAGGAAGGAGCGTTGCAAAGCGATCGTAAGTCTGCTGTAGGAGCGTGCGCCCAGTGCCGAAAAAGTCGATAAATTGCTTTGGCTTCTTTGCTCGACTAATGGGCCAAAGTCTGCGCCCAGTGCCTCCTGCAAGGATCAGGCAATAAGTATGATTGAACGTCTCCATAAGGTGTAAATTTTATTGTTATACTTTGCGCGCTCTATACTGGCAAATATATAAACTTTTAGGCATATAATCTCTTCCCACTACCCTAAAATTGAAAAGCCCTCGTTTTATCGCTCTTTCCCTTATGCGACAGATGCGCCCAAGGTTTCTTGCCTTGGGCGCATCCGTATCTATTTTTGATAAACAATCGTTGCCGTCAATCTTTTAGCGCAACACCTTGCGCGTAGTGGTAGAGTTTGGTGTTGTGATATGCACCACATAAACTCCCGAGGGGAGAGACTCAAAGTTTACAGAAGCCTCTGTGCCAGGCGTAACGTTGCCAAGCGACTGTGTTTTCACCAACTGTCCGCTCATATTGAAGACGTCCACGCGTGCGTTCTGTTCCACGCTGCCAAAGAGCAAGCGCCAAGTGTTGCCCTCGCGCTGAATGGTCACGGGCGTTTCGCTACGATGAACGGCTGCGATACCGCTCACTCGGCTCAACGCAGCCCGCAATCCCTCGTAAGCATCAATCTTGCCGTAGCCACGATCGACCGTCCAATCGCTATAGAAGGTAAAGCGATCTTTCAGTGCTGTAGTACGAATAATTTCCAAGACATCGGCAGAGGTCAAAGCGGGATTCGCCTGCAACCAAAGGGCTATAATGCCTGCCACTGCGGGCGACGCCATTGATGTGCCCTGCATCGTGGTGTAGTATTCTTTCTGACCGTTCACGGTGATGCTGTCGGCGAGGAAAACGCTCGTGGAGTCGAAGTCTGTCACATAGCGATTGGCTGCCGAAACTACCAAAGCGCCAGGGCCGAGCACTGTGGGCTTAGGCGTGTTGCCCAGCAACGGGCCGCGGTTGGAGAAGTAGGATATCTGCCCAATGCTGTCGTTCCCGTAATTGTTATACTGATAGTGGTTGCCGTCAATACTTGGGAAGACCAAGCGGGAAACGTACGAGCCAACGGCAATCGTGTTGGGAATGGTCGAAGAGCCATCGCCCACGCAATAGAAATGGTCGGGACTTTTGAGATTGGTCACTGCCACCTCTGCTGTGTCGAGGAACTCTCCTGTGTCTTGATGCAACCACATATGCACCACCTGCCCTGCGGGGCCAGTAACTTCGAGGAGCAAATGTGGATCGGCAACACTGGCGTCCAAACCTGCCACTGTGCCATAGTAGCGGTAATGCTCCTTGCGGTTACTTTCATTCAACTCATAACCCCAATTTCGGCGAGCTGTTGCGTTGCTGCGCACCGCTTTTTTTGTGCCAGTGCTTGGGTCGAAAAGATAAGGCGTGACTGTGAGATGGTAGACGCTATCGCCCGCTTGTCCCCAGATGTCTACAAGAATTCTTCCCGTAGAGTTTGGTTTGATCAGAAAGGACGCTGTGTCGTTCGCAGCTACGAATTCGTGAGAGTTATGGAGGTTCATTGCGCCCTCGTTGCCCATTGCCGCAGCAGCAATGCGCCCTGGATCTTGGAGAAAGTAGTCGTTGATCACTTGGTCGAAGAGTGTCGTGCCATCGTGAGGGCCTATGTCCGAGCTAAAACTCATGTTCGTAACAACGGGTTTGCCTTGGGCTGTGGCAACAGAGTCAATGAAAATAAACTCTTCCAAGATGTCCACATTGCTAAACGAGGAGGGAATCATGATAATGTCCGCCTCGGGTGCCATACCATAGAAGCCATTGCCACGGTCTGAGCCTGCAGCAATGCCTGCCACATGCGTGGCGTGTCCACCAGCATCGACCATTCCGTCGTCGGTAGCCGTGATGCTGTCAAACACGGGGGCGAGGTTGCTGTTGTGATCCCAGAGGGCGATGACACGCGTCTCATTACTATCGTTCAAGAAAGCAGGGTGATTGTACTGAAAGCCTTGGTCAATCACTGCTACGATGACCCCTTGCCCTTTGTAAGGCGTGTCCAGCCCTTCGCCGCTGTGCACAAAATTTGTTCGTGTCAGGATGCGAGCATTATTTAATGCACGCTTGAATTTCGTGGCAGCATTGATGTGCAGGATGAGCGGGTTTTTCGCCACGTTGGGAATAGCCGACAGCGGGAGCGTAGCCGTCACCACGTTGGGAGTGATCACCTTGGCAGGATAGCCTTTGGCGCGGAGCGAATCCACAAGTGCTTTGGCATTCGACGTTTTAAGCATCACACGGATCGTTGTGTCGCGCTTCGTGGAGGCATCAGTGCCTTTGATCGAAGGTCTGTCCACTGCAGACTGTTGCTGTTCCAAGAGTTGTGAAATGGACAAGTCCCATTTCTGTCCAGCATTGTCCACGTCTTGTGCCCACGCAGTGGCTGCCAAAACGAAAAATGCCAAGAGGAGGAGTTTTTGCTTCAATATAT
>JBHAFO010000064.1:0-6646 GCA_041856145.1 Alloprevotella sp. | reverse complement strand
TGTACAGAGCTTTATGGCGCAAACAGCAAGGTGCGCATTCTGCTCTCGGACGATGCAGGTATTTCTTATAAATATGTTTTGGCAGACAATGTTCCCAACACGGGAAATTATAAGTTTGTCTTCCCTTATGTAAAGATTGGACGTGGCAAATTCCACGGCTGGTCTATGGAGGAAAATGGCGGTCGCATCAAGGTTGAAGTTGTTGGCGAGGCTGCCTATGCCATCTATCCCGAAGAGGGGTATGTGTATGGCGGAGCAAATGGTTCTGTTTCTCTTGGTTATACCTTTGAACCTACGGAACAACGCTACGCTTTCCGCCCTGTTAATAGCACAGACCAACTGCCCGAAGTCTTTGTGAGAGTGAACAGCTTGGACGAAATTCCAAGTGCCGTGCCCTTGGAGGCTTACCGCCCAAAGAGTACAACTACAAAGTATCCCTCTACGCATAAAGACGAAGCGTTCGACACTTGGGTGCGACGCACTTATACTGCCAACTGCAATGGTACGAAATATTACTACGTGCAATGTTTCTTCCTCCCTGATAAGATCACGGATAGCGAGAAGCTGAAGATCGAAGTGGATCGCATCAAGGATTTGGCTGTGGTGTTGAATGAAAATATCGGCAAGTTGGGCTATCCGAAGTCTTGGCTGGCGGAATCTAAAAACTTTAAGACCGCTTACCAAAGAGTTTTCAATGGCGATGTGTACCGTACTGATGCGACGGAGGACGATGTCACAGCCCTCAACGAAGCCCTTACAGCCCTCGCAAACATTGGCGACAACGACGTTGTGATGCCAGAGGAAGGGAAGTATTATCATCTCCGCTTCTATCTCAATCCCAATGGCTTTACCAAGTATTATTATCTCAAGGAAACGAATGAGGGTCAGTTTATGACAGCTGACTCTACGGAAGCTGCACGCTGGAGATGCTATGTTAAGGACGGCAAGTACCACTTCGTGAGCGACCGAGGCAAACAGGCGTTCGATGATAATCCGTATGAAGGAACAACAGAACGCAACATGCAGTTCGACAACTTCAATAACGGCGGTCTTGAACGCAAGCTCGAACGCGGATTTAGTTGGGGATCTTTCACCCTTTTGAACAGTCAGCATTACGGCGCGTCGCTCAATGTGAATGGCAATTTCGTTATCATTCGTGGTCCGCTGAACGTTCCAATGGTGCCAGAACAGCGTGTGAATTGCGGTGGATTTATCCTCTCGACCGACTTCCAGCCCATTGCCTTGGAAGATGAGGCGTATAACTCTGGTACAGACTCCTTGCTTATTGCCATCGGCAACGGCGTGCAGGCTGTTCGTGAAGGTAACCTTACTTGGTACACACAGCCTGGCACAGGAGGCGTAAACGTGGTTTATGTCAAAGGGCAATTCACTCCTAACGAGAATGGACGCGTTTCGCTCGAAGTGCCTGCAACGATTGGTGGACAATCTGTTGTTGGAATCGTGGCGCAAAAGGTGACAACCAAAGCTCGCTACGATAATAAGTACACCTACAACCTCCCCGCGGCTTTGCGTGGCTACGACTTCGACCTCAAGATCCCTGCATCTGTCGCAACGATTGGCGAGGGCGCTTTGGGTCAGAACGACAACTTGTACACTGTTGAATTCCTCGGGAATAGTCGTTTGACAACCATTGGCAAAGAAGCCTTTGCTGATGCGAAGAACATGCGCTTTGCAAAAGTGGCTTTGACAGCCAGCAGTCTTGCCCAAATAGGCGACAGCGCATTCCGTGGTACGGCACTTCGTGCCTTGACCCTTAAAGCCCCTGCGACTGCCTTGCGGGCAAAGAGTTTTGGTGGAAGCAAGAGTTTGGAATATCTTGACCTGCGTGAGGCTACAGGAACAACACCTCTCAATCGTGAAACCATAGGTCTTTCAAAGCACACGCTTGTGTTTGTGAACAATGGCACGATGGCAGTTGCTGGCGAAGCTAACGTGGTAATATATAATGGTAATACTGGCACTTGTCAGCACTTGGCGCTTTACGACTATACGGTCGATGAAAAGGGAGTTGCCACCACTTATGGTATTTCCATCCCTCAAACGGACAGCGATCAGGGTACGACCGATGCTACATTCACTGCCTCAAGAGTGAGCTTCGACCGCAACTTTGCCGAAGGATTTGGCACACTTTGCTTGCCATTCAACCTTGCTCTGCCCGCTGGCATGAAGGCTTATACCTTCCAAGAGCGCACCACAGAGGACGGACAAGCCGTGTACAGCTTTGTGGGAGCAAGTAGCATCCAAGCGAACACGCCTTATCTCATCAACTGCACTGCGGGAACAAGGATTAGCGACCAGACGAATGTGGTTATTAACCCTGCCACACGCTACACCATCGGCAACGAGGTGACTGCAACTACAACCCCAAGTTTTGCAGGTACGCTTTCCGAGTTGAGCCACAACGATGCTCTGGGCAAGAGTGTCTTTATTCTGAACCAAGGCAACTGGCGACGGATTTACGACTACGACGGCACAATCAATAAGAAGGGTGTCGTGCTTCCTTACCGTGCTTTCTTCTTGGACAGCTTTGCTCCCAAGCGTTTGCTCGCTCGTTCCTTCGTGAACGAACTCACAGGCATCGACCATCTGAGTACGTCGGACAATCGTCCGAACACGCAACAAGGCATCTATGCCATTGATGGTCGCTACGTGGGCAACTCTCTGGATGCACTTCCAAAGGGTATCTATATCATCAATGGGCAGAAGTTCTTGAAACAATAGTAGCACCTGCCTCATTAAACGCCAAACCTCCCTATTCAACCCAGCGTTGAATAGGGAGGTTTGGCGTTTTGATATTTCTACAGAAAGCCCTAACGATTTTCTTGCTATCGCTTCCGTGCCACGGTAAGCCCGTCCCGAAGTGGGAGAATGAGGGTGTCGAGGTTGGGGTGATGCGCCACGAGGTCGTTGAAAGCCTTGATGCTCTTCGTCTGAGGATCGTCGGCATACGCCTCCTCTACTACGTGTCCGTCCCAAAGCGTATTGTCGGCAATGAGCAAGCCGCCCGAGGAGAGTAGGGGATAGAGCAAGTCGAAGTAAGACACATAGTCTCGCTTATTACCATCTATATATATAAGGTCAAAAGCCGTTTCCGAGCGGAGGGGAAGCTTTTCCAAAACATCGCCAATGACCATCTCAATCTCCACCTCCCACGGCGCATTCTCTAACCAAGGGCGTGTGAAGTCTTCTTGCTCGTCATTGATTTCAAAAGTCAGGATTTTTCCACCCTTGGGCATACCCGATGCCAATGCCAAGGTGGCATAGCCCGAATAAGTGCCCACCTCCAAAACACGGCGTGCGCCCGAAAGCTGTGCAAAGAGCTTGAGCAGTTGTCCCTGCACATGCCCCGACGCCATACGGGCGTGCAGGAGCTGGAGATGTGTTGCCCGATAAAGGCGACGCAAATAGGGGTGTTCGGTGGTGGTGTGCGCCTCAATGTAAGCATCTAACGCCATGTTGTTGGCTGGCGCACTGAGATCGAGACTGCTCATTGCCCCTTTGTGCCCAAATGTTGCAACAATCCTTCGATTGCCAAGCGGTAGCTGTCTGCGCCAAAGCCTGCCACAACGCCCAAACAAGCGGGGGCAAGCAAACTTTTGTGGCGGAACGCTTCACGGCTATGCACATTAGAAAGATGCACCTCCACCACGGGCAATTCGCATCCACGGATGGCGTCGTGCAAAGCCACGGACGTGTGCGTATAAGCCCCAGCGTTGAACGCCACACCTTGCACACCGCCATCGCACGCCTCATAGAGAAGGTCGATGAGCGTCCCCTCGCAGTTGCTCTGTGCATAGCTGATTTCCACTTCGGGATACGCCTTTTGCAAGCGCAGCACTATATCATCCATCGTTTCACTCCCATAGATAGCAGGTTCACGACGCCCCAAACGTTGCAGGTTTGGCCCATTGAGGATGAGTAGTTTCATAGATAAAAACTTTTGATGATAACAATTCGATATACGCAAAGGTACAACAAAATTGATGAGTGCGCCGAAACTTCCCCCTCCTCGCCTTATATTTTTCCCTTCCAGTGCAAATAAACGATTCTTCTTGCATTTACATTTGCCCATAATTGAAACGGTATGCGCTTATCTGCCTATCCTTGCCATTCAGCTGGCGCATTGATTTGTGAGAAGATTTCTCGTAGAATAGGTAAATTTCATGTGACAGTTGAAATAGGAGCATAGAAAATCGAAATTCCTGAAAGTTTAACTATATCTTTGTGGTGATTCTATTTTCAAAAACTAACAAGATGAAAAAGATTGTACTATTCCTAATTACGGCAGTGGCTTCGATAGGAGCATCTGCCCAGACCTACAGTTATCTTACGTTCAGTGAGACGAGTGGCACCGAGACTTCTATTTCGGTCAGCGGTCTGTCCATTACATATAGTAATGGCAATATGATTGCCACGAACAGTGCGGGGACAACGACCATTGCGCTGACATCGCTCAGCAAGATGTATTTTTCTGAAACCGCAACTGTTGGTATTGTTATAAACAAGGCTTCCAAAGCACAGCCCGTTACAGTTTACTCGGTGTCGGGAGTGAAAATTGGCTCTTTTACCAATGCGACGGCTCTCAAGGCAGCTCTCCGTCAAGGTGTTTATGTGATTGAAGCAAATGGTGAAACCTCTAAAATCCTCGTAAAATGAGAACGCGATTTACTGCAATTATAGTTCTGGTTTTGTGCTTCTGCGCCAGCGTATCGGCGCAGACCTTGAATATCAAGGTGGGCAACGTGACGTATGCCGTAACGGCTGCGCAGGCTGGCGATATGCCTTATTCCAATGGAGAAACGCTTGAAGTGCTTGGCAAGACATTCACTGTCAGCGATATTTCTGCGGTCACTGTGGACGATTCGAGCGTGGACGACAACACGGTGAGCGTGGCTTACAGCGGAACTTCCGCAAGTGTGACCGTCGCAGGTAACATCATGAAATATCTTACGGTGACAGTGAGCGGTGCAGATGTAAGCATCGTAGCAGACAGCACTCTTGCAAGTGAAATAACATATACCTTGTCGGGAACAACCACCGACGGGATGTTTTACATGGACGGAGAGTACAAGGCTACATTTGTGCTTAACGGTGTGAGTATCACCAATGCAGACGATCCAGCCATTAACATTGAATGCGGAAAGCGCATCGCAGTGGAGTTGGCAGACGGCACAGCCAGCACGCTCGTTGATGGAGCTTCTGGCAGTCAGAAGGCTTGCTTTATGGTTAATGGTCACACGGAGTTCAAAGGTGCTGGCTCGCTGACCATCACGGGTAATAAGAAGCATGGTTTCTGGGGCGACGAATATGTTGAACTGAAGAAAACCACAGGTACGATTACTGTTGCCAGCTCGGTTGGCGATGGTTTCAACCTCAACCAATACTTCTTGCAGAAAGGTGGAGCGGTTGTGATGTCCAATATCGGCGACGACGGTATTGCTGTTGCTGCTACTGACGACACCACCGATGAGTATAACGGTCAGATTATGCTTGAGGGCGGTAGTATGAACCTTACTATCACAGCAACAGCAGCCAAGGGCATCAAGGCTGATTCTACCATTACAATCTCTGATGGTACTTACACCATATCAACATCGGGCGGTGGTACTTATGACAGCGAAGATGCTGACACTAAGGCGGCTGCTTGCATTGGTAGCGACTCTCACATTGTTATCAGTGGTGGCACACTGAACCTGACGAGCACGGGAACGGGCGGAAAAGGTATTAGCTGCGACTCAACACTGACCATCTCTGGAGGTACGATTACTATCAAAACTACAGGAACTGCCTATGTTTACGGTTCTCTTGACTCAAGTGCCAAGGGTATCAAGGCGGATGGCAACTTGACCATCAGCGGTGGTACAATCTCTGTGACCACGACTGGTGGAGAAGGCTCAGAGGGCATAGAGAGTAAGAGCGTTATGACCATTGATGGAGGAACAATTGAAGTTAACTCTTATGACGACGGTCTTAACTCCTCAAGCCATATGTACATCAATGGCGGATATATCTATATCAACGCGACCAATAATGATGGTATCGATGCCAACGGCAATCTTTATATCAACGGCGGTACGGTCGTTGCGTATGGTGGCAGTAGCCCCGAATGCGGCATTGACTCCAACGAAGAGGGTGGCTTTGGCGTATATGTCAATGGTGGAACGCTCATCGGCATTGGTGGCGGAACGTCTAAGCCTCTGACTGCCTCTTCTCAGCCATCTATCATTTATACAGGAAGCGTGTCGAATGGTACAACCTTAGCCATCAAGAAGAGCGATGGCACTGCCATTCTTGGCTTTACAATGGGTAAGTCGTACAGCGGGAATGCCACGTTCCTCATCACCTCTCCTAATTTGACCAAAGGTAGTAGTTATACCCTGTATCGCGGTTCAACAGTGAGCGGTGACGATTGGCACGGTCTCTACAGCACTGTTACGATCAGTGCAACGGGCACTACAGTGGGCACGATCTCATCTCTGAGTTCTCCCTACTCAACTCTCGGCAGCAGCACTGGTGGTCGTCCTTGGTGAGCAGTACATCCTGCTATGATTGCAGCGATCACTGCAACAGAAAGATATGGCGCCATATCTTATTAAGAATGACAGTCTAATTGTGTGTCCTTGCT
>JBHAFO010000063.1:0-9279 GCA_041856145.1 Alloprevotella sp. | reverse complement strand
CTTGAAACATTGCACTTCTCCGCACCCTCTACCAAAGGAAACGGAGGTAAACTTCACGGCTTGCGTCCAAAGACTTTCCTCCTTGCGCCAATATTTTTGATTGGAAGCATAGGAAAACTTTGCTGGAGGCGCAAAGAAAGTTTAGTTATCAGTGCAAACTATGTAATTTGCAGTGATAATTATATAATTTGCACTGATATCTATATAATTATCAGTGGAAACTAAACTTTTCCTCCGCCTCCAATCGAAAACATCAGCCCTCCAGCCAAAAATATTGGCGTAGGGAGAAGAGTTTTTCTATGCTGGAAGTAAATTCCTTAGTAACTCAAGAAGTAGCGAATAGCTATTGCACGAATATTAAACAGTTAGCAGGCGTAAGAACTTCAAGCTCTTACGCCTGCCAACTTATACATCTACTTCAATAAATAGCTTTGCATCACATTTGATGGCGGTCGTCCTGCCTCATACTCAGTTTTCATATACTCCATATAAGGTGCACAGTGCGCATAAAACCTATAGTAGCCTTCGCACAAATAGTTAAGTCCTGGCTCGCCATCGCGGGTTGTGGCAAAACGGTTCTTGGGACATTCACCATTACATGCAAAAAGAAAACGACAACGCTTACATTGCTTGGGCAAAGACTTACTCTTGAGCGTAGAGAACTGCTGTTGCTTCTCTCCATAGAGCATACCCGCAATCGTTTCCTTGCGGACATTTCCTAAACGATACTCGGGGAAAACAAAATGGTCGCACGAATACACATCGCCATTAAATTCCATGACGCCAGCATGACCGCACTCTTTGGCGTGCGTGCAAATCCCAGGAGGATGACCAACCCAGTTAGCCAATGTGGCATCGAAGAGTTCGATAAAAACTTCGCCCACATCTTCTTTCACCCATTCGTCAAAGACTTTACAAAGGAAGTGCCCCCATTGCTGTGGGGTAACAGAAAAATCGGCAACAGGCATATCTTTATCGCCTAAATGCGCTAAATACCGCCCGTCGCTTTGCGGGGCAATGCGCTCAACAATGGGAGTAAACTGAATATACTTTGCACCAATTTCTTTGAAGAAGCGATAGAACCGCACAGGCTCTTCGGCATTCAGACGATTTACGACTGCCATGGCATTCCACTCCACGCCGTGCCGTTTGAGCATCTCGATGCCACGCATCACTTCATCAAATGTCCCTCGCCCGTTGCGTGCCAAGCGGTAAGCATCGTGCACCTCTCGAGAACCGTCAATACTGATTCCAACCAACCAGTTGTTCTCTCGCAGAAATTCGCACCACTCGTCGGTGAGCAATGTGCCGTTGGTCTGAATCGAATTGCTAATGACACGTCCTTTTCCATACTGCTTTTGCAGTTGCAAGGCCTTGCGATAGAACGACAAGGGGCGAAGCATCGTTTCGCCACCGTGCCAAGTAAACATCACCTCACGTTGCGTTTGTGCTTGGATATATTGTTTGGTGAATTGCTCCAGCAATTCCTCGCTCATCATGTGGCGACGCTCTTCGGGATATAGCTTGGCTTTCTCCAGATAGTAGCAATAAGTACACGCCAAGTTGCACTGCGCACCAACGGGCTTCAGCATCACATACAAAGGGCGTGCAAAGGGCGCATAAGTAGTCATAGCTCTGAAGTCTAATCTAAGGGACGAGGTGTTTCCTTCGACACATAAACGAGGAAACGACCTTCAGCCGTAATACAAATCTGGTCACAGATTGCTACATTGAGCGTGCCTTGCCAAAGTTTTGAGAAATCGTATAAAGGATAGCGCAAGCCTTTACTATCAAAGCGTGTTGCACCAAAATTGAAGATGGACACCTCCTGCCCTTTCTCAACCTGCAATTCGCAAACGTTCGTGCAAGGATAGAACGTGCCGTAGTCGCTTTCCATTGTAACCTGTGCCTCTTCGGCATAGTCCATCAAGAGGGCGAGGTTTGCCAAACTGTGGTCTTCGCGCAATCCCGTTGCACCAAGAATTAGCAATTCATTGCCATGATGTGCCAAGGCATACTTGACAGCTTTGGTCAAATCGTTGGTTTCTTGATCGGCGATGCGCACAATGCGGTCGCTATACCGTTCTCTCACTTCGGCAGACACAGAGTCTACATCTCCTATTATTATATGAGGTTCAATGCCATGCGCCAAGCAAATATTCGCAGCACCATCGCAACAAATGAGGGTTTCTGCCTCTCTTAAGTTATTGCGCAAACGCTCTTCTGTGGGAAATTCACCATTGGCTAAGATAATAACCATACGTCTTACTGTGATTGGGACTGTCGCTTATAAATCCGTAGCCAGTTGCGCAACCCTACGATTGAGACGATGATATAGAACACCATCAAGCCAGCCAACATATAGTTACCGCCACCGATATACATATATAAGAAGAGTATATTGGCTGTGAGCCAAGCATACCATTGCTCTAAATAGTTTCTTGACAAGAGCCACATACCGATGAAGCAAAGCGTTGTTGCCATGCTATCTGCTATGGCAATCGTGAGAGCTGTATTTTGCGCAGGCATCGACAGCAGTTTCAGCAAACCGAAGAACCCCGTTTGCGTTGCCGTAAAGAAGAGAATGAAGACAAGTAAGATGGCTGTTCCTATTCTTAGCCATAGCTCCTTTGGCACACGAGCAATTTGCAACACAAATGCTTCTTGATTCTGCTTCGACAAATTTGCCAATTTCCACGCAGCCATGCCGAAGTAGTAGAAATAGAGCAAGCTTGTTGCCAAATAGCCTTTATAGAAATTGAGATATATCAAGGGAATTGCCGAAATCAAGCATGCCAACCAAAGTTTGGGACTTGCCTTATATTGGAAATACACATAAATTAAGCCGAGAATCGTACCTATGATTTCAATCGAGCTATTAAACACGAGAATATTCATTATCTGTTTCCTCTTTCTATTTATTAAGAAAATAAAGCACCCCAACCCCTTGGCTGGGACTGAAGTGCTATGCGAAGTTAAGCCTTTCTGCGCAAATAGACCTTATCCCTCCGCAAAAAATACTAACTTTGCTCAGCGAAGAAAGGACTTCTTACCCAAGTGTTCGCTTCATCAAATTCTAAAACTTAACGACAATGCTTTTACAACTTTTGAAATCAAAGATACATTGCGCCACTGTTACCGAGGCAAATCTTCATTATATGGGGAGTATTACCATTGATGAGGATCTTATGGACGCGGCAGGTCTTTTGGCAGGCGAACAAGTGCACGTGGTGAATAATAACAATGGCGAACGCATCGTCACTTATGTGATCCGTGGCGAACGGGGCACAGGAGCTATTTGCCTGAACGGTGCCGCTGCTCGCTCTTTTCTTCCTGGCGATGTGGTAATTATTATGGCATACGCTGCATTGACAGAGGAGGAGACCAAGAGCTTTCAGCCCAAAGTCGTTTTCCCCACAGCCGACAATCGCTTAGTGCCTTAGTCGCTAAAACGATGCTTTATATTCACGTTCCTTTCTGTGCACAGCGGTGCATCTACTGCGACTTCTATACTACAACCAAGGGGGCAGATGCTCGCCAAAAGTATGTGCATGCGCTTTGCGAAGAATTGCGACTACGTGCCGACGAACTTCCTTCACGCCATTTGCCAACCATTTACTTTGGCGGAGGCACCCCCTCCCTGCTCAGCGAGGACGATTTCGGTAAGATTTTCCAGACCATTGCCCAACTTTTCTCTTTCGACAGCGATACGGAAATCACCGTGGAAAGTAATCCGGACGATGTCACGCTGGAATATATTGCAATGTTGCGTCGCTTCGGAGTTAATCGTTTGAGTATGGGCGTGCAAAGTTTCAACCCCAATCAACTCGCCTTCCTCCGCCGTCGGCACACTGCAGAACAGGCACACGAAGCCATTTCCCACGCCATCAATGGGGGAATTACTAACATCAGCATTGACCTTATCTACGGACTTCCCAACCAATCGCTCCAAGACTGGGAAGAAGACCTACGAACTGCCTTTTCTCTCCCCATTACTCACCTCTCTGCCTATTCGCTCATCTATGAAGAGGGCACACCGCTCTATCGTATGCGTAATGCAGGCAAGGTACAAGAAGCTAAGGAAGGCTTGAGCTTTGAAATGTACAACGCCCTGCTCCAAGCAGTGGACAATGCAGGTTGGGAGCATTACGAGATTTCTAACTTTGCACAACAAGGTTTTCGCTCACGCCACAACTCAGCTTACTGGCAGGAACGTCCCTATCTCGGCTGTGGTCCTTCTGCCCATTCTTTCAACGGGAAAGAGCGGCGTTTCAATCTCTCCTCGCTCAGTGACTACAACCAGCAGGCAGGCAATCCGCCCCACGAAAAAGAAACACTCACCGCCTCGGAGCGCATCAACGAGCGATTACTCACTGCTCTGCGCACGAGTGAAGGTTTATCATTGTCCCAATTTTCAGACTCTTTTGGGCAAGAAGCCACAACACACCTACTCCAACTTGCTCAGAAACACCTACAGTCGCAACGACTCTTGCTGCACGACGACCATCTCCGCCTTAGTCGCGAAGGCTTCTTCCTCTCCGATGACATTATTAGCGACCTCATGGAGGTGTAGTAACCTATAGCGTATGCCACAGAGATGCCATACACTATCTTTTTCAGCTTACGCTAAGAGTCAAATTTCTATCCCTTCCCGAGAGGGGACAAACCGTGGTTTTCGACCACTGCGAGGTAAAAACATAATATATATATAGGCGTATATGGTCGGAAATCGCTATTTTTGCGAGAACAAAAGTCCTACAGATTGTGATAGTTTATTATAAGGAAACAGATAGAATGTGCGACATCATTTGCGAGGAATACCATCTTTTGCAAATGATGAGCCGTTTTGGCCTTCCCCTTGGAGTTGGCGAGAAGACGGTGAAGCAGGTCTGCGATGAGAACAAAGTGGACGCAGCTACTTTCCTTGCCGTCGCTAATTACATCAAGAATGGTCCTGACACTGCTCCCTATTTTGTGGAACGCGTGTCGGTCAAGTCTTTGATTACCTACTTATCACAGGCACACACCTACTTCTTGGACTTTCAGTTGCCATCGATCCGTCGCAACCTCTTGGAGGCTATCGACTGCTCGGCGCGCAACGAGGTGGCTTTCTTGATTTTGAAATTCTTTGATGAATATATGGCTGAAGTACGTAATCACATGACTTACGAAAACCGCCGTATCTTCCCTTACGTAGAGCAGTTGCTCAATGGCACACGCCCTACGAATTATAACATTTCAATGTATGGTCGTAGCCACGATGCGGTAGACCTCAAATTGCAGGAGTTGAAGAATATCATTATCAAGTATTACAAAGGGCCAGACGATTTTCAACGACTGAGCAATGTGCTGGTTGATATTTTCAACTGCGAGGCAGACCTCCATACTCACAACGAGGTGGAAGACCTATTGTTCATTCCAGCCGTTCGCCTCTTGGAGGAGAAAATATCTGTAACGCCTGTTGCAGAAGAAGAAACTCCCGCAAACAAGGAAGAGTTACTCTCTGACCGCGAGCGTGAAATCGTGGCTTGTATTGTTCGGGGCATGACCAATAAGGAGGTGGCAGAACATCTCTTCATCTCTCTGAATACGGTGCTCACGCACCGCAAGAACATTGCACGCAAGCTCTCTATTCATAGTGTCTCGGGCTTGACTATTTATGCCATTGTCAATGGCATCGTCAAGATTGAGGATATCCCCATTTCCTAATTGCGCTTATGGCAGATAGGTTCAAAATAGACGTTGAGAACATCTTACGCACAAAAGCTGGAAAGAAGGCTCGCTACGTGCCGAAGTGCTTGATCAACTTACTCAAGCGTATTGTTCACCAAGACGAAGTAAACACCTTTTTAGAACAGGAGGGCGATACTGTGGGTGTACCTTGGCTCAAAGATGCGTTACAGTTTTTGCAAACAACTCTCAAGGTGGAACAAGCCGAGAATCTTCCCCCTCCGACTGATGGCAAACGCTACACTTTTGTAAGCAACCATCCTCTCGGTGGCATTGACGGCGTTGCCTTAGGTGCTTTGCTGGGCGAACACTACGAGGGACGTATCCGCTATTTGGTCAATGACCTTTTGATGAACCTCCCTGGCTTAGCCCCTCTCTGCGTCGGTGTCAATAAATTTGGCGGGCAGAACCGCAATTTCGCCGAACAGGTCGAAGCCACATTCTCGTCCGACAATCATGTAATACTCTTCCCTGCCGATCTCTGCTCGCGCAAGATCAATGGAATTGTGCGTGATGTGCCTTGGAAAAAGACATTTATTACTAAGAGTGTTGAGCATCAGCGTGACATTGTCCCGATTCATTTTGGCGGACAAAACTCCAAGTTCTTCTATTGGCTCGCCAATGTGAGCAAGCGATTGGGCATCAAATTCAATATTGCCATGCTCTTCTTGGCAGACGAAATGTTCAAACAAAGGGGTAACACCTTTACCATCACTATTGGCAAACCCATCCCTTGGCAGACATTCGATGCCTCACGCTCTCCACGCCATTGGGCTAACTATGTGCAAGACCAAGTCTATGCTTTGGCACAGCCACAGTAGGCACGATGCATCCTCTATCAATAATTCGAACTAAAAGACTTTCAATGCAAGATATAATAGCTCCTATCAGCCGTGATATACTCAAGAGCGAACTGACGCCCGAACGTATGTTGCGCCGCACCAATAAGAGCAACAACGAGATTTACATCGTCACCCATCATAACGCCCCAAACGTGGTACGTGAGATTGGGCGACTGCGCGAAATTGCCTTCCGTGCAGCAGGCGGTGGCACTGGCAAAGACTGCGACCTCGATGAATATGATCTCTGCGAGCATCCTTACTATCAGCTCATCGTATGGTGTCCCGACACTGAGGAAATTCTCGGAGGCTATCGTTTCCTTCCTGGCAATGAACTGAAGTATGGTGCAGACGGTCAGCCTCTCTTGGCAACGAGTCACATGTTTCACTTCTCTGACAACTTCTTGAAGCATCATATTGCAGAGACAGTAGAACTTGGGCGTAGCTTTGTTACGCTGGAGCATCAAAGTTCGCAGCGCAACACGAAGAGCCTTTTTGCCCTCGACAACCTTTGGGATGGATTGGGCGCATTGACAGTAGTGCTTCCAAATGTAAAATACTTCTTTGGGAAGATGACAATGTATCCCTCCTTCAACCGTCAAGCACGAGATATGATACTCTATTTCTTGCGCAAACACTTCGGTGATAAAGAGGGCTTGGTGACCCCCTATAATCCTGTGACGTTTGAAACAGACGAAACCTTTTTGGAAAATCTGTTCGTAGGCGAGAGCTTCAAGGAGGACTATATCATTCTCAATCGCGAGGTGCGACAAACGGGTTTCAACATTCCGCCTTTGGTCAATGCCTATATGGGGCTCAGCCCAACGATGCGTGTGTTTGGCACTGCTGTGAACGATGGTTTTGGCGCAGTAGAAGAAACAGGTATTCTCATCGCCTTTGAGGAAATTTTGGAGCAAAAGCGTGTTCGCCACATTGATACTTTTGCAGAACAACATCCCGACTCCCTCAACTTCTTCACAGAATATTTCAAGAAATCATAACGTATCAGCTGGGCGTGTGCAACGTTCCAGCTGATTGTGTTTTACAAATTAAGATATTGAATAAATATGACTTGGAACAAAATCCTTTTAAGTGGTCTTTTCAGTCTTGCCACAATTATTCCTTCGGAGGCTTGTACCAACTTCTTGGTGGGCAAGAAAGCCTCGACCGATGGGTCTACGTTCATCTCTTATAGCATGGACTCCTATGGAATGTACGGCAAGCTCGATTTTTATCCCGCCGCCAAACATGCCCCTGGCACGATGCGCAAAATCATAGATGGCGACACGAACAAGTATCACGGCGAGATCCCCGAAGCTCCCGAAACTTACAGTGTTGTTGGTAATATCAATGAGCACCAACTCTCTATCATGGAAACGACCTTTGGCGGTCGCCCCGAATTGGCAGATGCTAATGGTAAAATCGACTATATGAGCCTCATCACTTTGGGGTTGCAACGTGCCAAAACAGCGCGTGAGGCAATCAAGGTGATGACCGATCTTGTCGATAAATATGGCTATGTCAGCGAAGGCGAAAGCTTCTCTATTGCCGATCCTAACGAAATATGGATTCTGGAGATGATTGGCAAGGGTACAGGAGAAACGGGTGCAGTATGGGTGGCAGTACGTATTCCCGACGATTGCATTGCCGCGCACGCCAACCATAGCCGTATCCATAAATTCAACATGAAGGACAAAGCCAATGTGATGTATGCCAAAGATGTGATTAGCTTTGCTCGCAAGAAGGGGTACTTCACTGGCAAAGATGCCGACTTTGACTTCTCTGCAGCCTATGCGCCTGCCGACTTCGGTGCTATGCGTTTTTGCGAAGCGCGTGTGTGGAGCTTCTATAACAAATGGACAGAGGGTTTGATGGACAAGTATGTCGATTATGTTTCGGGCAAGGACATTGGCAAACTTGAGCCTATGCCACTCTACGTGAAGCCTAAGCAAAAACTTTCTGTGCGTGATGTCATGAATTCAATGCGTGACCACTATGAAGGAACGCCCTTTGATGTAACACAAGATTGTGGAGCTGGTGTGTATGGTGCACCTTATCGCCCAACTCCGCTCTACTTTGACTACAAAGGCAAGAAGTATTTCAACGAGCGTCCTATCTCCACACAACAATCAGCCTGTGTCTTTGTAGCACAGCTCCGTTCGTGGATGCCCAATACTGTGGGCGGTGTTCTTTGGTTTGCCAACGACGAAGCCAATATGGCAGCTTTCACGCCTGTCTATTGTAGTACCACAACTGTGCCTCCTTGCTACGACGACCAAGCAGCCAGCGATGTCAAATTCTCTTGGAACTCCGCCTTCTGGGTGTGCAACTGGGTTGCCAACATGACTTATCCACGTTACAGCCAACTCTTCCCCAGCGTAGAAGCCGTGCGCAATGAGCTTGAAGACAGCTATGCCAATAAGCAAGCCGAAGTTGAAGCCAAGGCTCTGGCACTCTATAAAGAATCGCCCGCCAAAGCCCAAGCCTATCTCAACGACTACACCAACATCACCGCTATGGATATGCTCAAACGTTGGCGGGAGCTAGGCGAGTATCTCATTGTGAAATTCAATGACCAAACGGTGCGTGAAGAAAAAGATGGCAAGTACATCATGACCCCCGACGGACTTGGTGCAGCCCCCAAGCGTCCAGGCTATCCCGAGCAATATAAGGAAGTGCTCATCAATGCTACAGGTAATAAATACCTCGT
>JBHAFO010000062.1:0-3263 GCA_041856145.1 Alloprevotella sp. | reverse complement strand
AGTTTTCCTACGCCTGCAATCAAAAATGCTGGCGCAAGAAAAGATTTTTATTGGCGCAAGGAAAAGAAATTTTCTGCGCCATTTGTGGGTAGAAATTGAGAAAATGGTTATTTTTGTCCTTTCGTTAGCCAGTGTTTTTGGCTATGCTAATTTAACTCACAAACTTCTCGCATAAAATGTTCATCATCGGTATCGCAGGTGGCACAGGTTCTGGAAAAACCACCGTCGTAAAGAAAATTATGGAGGAACTGCCTGAAGGTAAAGTTTCCCTCATTCCACAAGATTCCTATTATAAGAAGGCTGAGCCTGGCGTGCCCTTGGAGGAGTTGCGCAAAAAGAACTTCGATCACCCCGATGCCTTCGACTGGGATTTGCTCTTTGAGCACATCAAGAATTTGAAGGAAGGGAAAGCCATTGAGCAACCTGTTTATTCCTATCTTGTATGCAATCGTTTGGAAGAGACTGTGCACGTTGTGCCCACACAAGTTATTATTATTGAGGGTTTAATGGCTTTGTACCGCAAGGAATTACGTGATTTGATGGATCTTCGCATCTATGTTGATGCCGATCCTGACGACCGCCTTTTACGTGTCATAGACCGTGATGTTGTTGAACGTGGTCGCACAGCACGCATGGTGATGAGCCGTTACGAAAAAGTGCTCAAACCCATGCATCGTGAATTCATCGAGCCAACCAAGCAGTTTGCCGATCTCATCGTTCCTCAAGGTGGTGAAAATCTTCGTGCCATCAATCTGCTCCGCTCCTCTATCGAAAAGATGATTCGAGAGAAAGAAGGAGACCTTGACTAAGGCGTTACATAAAAGTATTTATGCTCTTCTCATTCCAAGCACTTTCTTTTGGGATTTTCCCAAGGAAAGTGCTTATCTTTGTAGCATAATAAAGAATACAATCCTCTTTGATTATGAGTTTCAAAAAGTTATTTCTCTTTGCTATCTGCGCATTTGCTTTGGGCTTGAACGTGCAAGCGCAAGTTGTGACAGAAGACTCCGTTGCCGTAGACACCCTCGCAGAGGCTGAGGACATAGAGTGGGAAGAATTTATGCGTAACTATTATGGCGAGCCACACACACGCATCGACACTCTTCCACCCTCGTTCCGCTTCAGAGTGGAGCTGAAGGACAAAGCCAATAGCCCCTACTCTCTCTCCAAACCCTCTGCCTTTCTCTCTGAAAAGGCTTTGGCACGCCGTGCCAAGTTTGGCATTGCAGTAGATAGCTACGACCTGCCTGTATCGCCAAACTATTTGGCACGTTTACAAGAGGCGGGAGCGAAGATTCACAATGTAAGTAAATGGAACAACACGGCTACAATTGAGATTGTTGATAGTGCACTCATTGAGCAAATCAAGGTTTTGCCTTTCGTCAAGAAGGTAACTCATACTTGGAGTCAGCCTGCAACGGTCAAAGTTCCAGACCTCACGGAAGAAGACCGCACACCCAAGAATAAACTCGATCCTTATAAGGAACTCTATGGTGGTGCGCAGAAGCAGGTTTCAATGCTCTCCATTCCCCAACTCCACGATCTGGGCTACAGAGGAGAGGGTATCACAATTGCAATGATTGATGGCGGTTTTCAAAATGCCGATCGTGTGAGTACGATCAAGCAAGAAAATTTGCTCTCCACCCATAACTTCGCCCGTCCCGACAGCACTGTCTTTGTAGAAGGCGACCACGGTTTGAACGCCCTCTCTTGCATTGTAGCCAATGAACCTTATGCGCTCATTGGTACAGCTCCTGATGTAAAATTCCACCTCCTCGTGAGCGAAGACGGCTGGACGGAGCAACTCGTTGAAGAGGACAACTGGGCGGCAGCGATTGAATATGCTGATAGCGTGGGCGCAGACATTGTCAGCTCGTCCCTTGGATATTATCATTTCGACCACAAGGCGATGAACCACACTTACCGTGAGCAGGACGGACAAACTTCTTTTGCCTCTCGTGCCGCCTCTTTGGCTGCCTCTCGTGGCTTGGTCGTTTGCATCAGCGCAGGTAATGAGGGCGACAATAGTTGGAAGAAGACAGGTTTTCCTGCCGATGCAAAGGATATTCTCACCGTTGGGGCAGTGAAGTCTGATAGCATCAATACCACATTTTCATCCCTCGGCTACAGTGCCGATGGTCGCATCAAGCCTGATGTAATGGCTATGGGACAAGATGTCCGCCTCATCGATGCCGATGGTACTATCACAGAAGCTGACGGCACCTCTTTCTCTTGCCCCTTGCTCGCAGGTGCGGTAGCTTGTTTGATGCAGGCTTATCCTACGAAGAAGCCTCTTGAAATCATAGATGCCGTACGCCGTAGCGGTCACAATGCCGACTATCCCGACAATGTCTTTGGCTATGGCATTCCCAATATGATGAAGGCCTACGAACTATTGAAGCAAGTCCCCACTGCAACGCCTGCAAAAAAGGCTACACCCAAGAAGCGCAAATAAACACACCATATTATATAGATGCCCCAATCCCTCACCCTTAGCCAACTCAACGGCTTGGTTTCGCTGATCTTTCAAGACGAATTTAGCGAGGCCTATTGGGTGATGGCTGAAATCAGCGAAGCACATGGCTCGAGCAATGGGCATTTTTACATGGAGCTCGTGGAGATGAACGAGCGACGACAGATGTTGGCAAAGGCACGGGCTACAATTTGGGCGAGCACGGCATTTGCCTTACAAGCCAAGTTTAGTCGTGCCACAGGGCAGCACATCAGCGCAGGAATGAAGGTCTTGCTACAAGTCCGCCTCAACTTCCACGAAGTCTATGGCTATTCGCTGAATGTGCAGGACATAGACCCTACTTATACATTGGGCGACCAAGCACAAAGGCGCAAGGAAATTCTCGACCAACTCACCGAGGATGGCGTGATCGATCTCAACAAGGACTTGTCCCTTCCTCGCCCTTTGCGTCGCATTGCCGTTATCTCAAGTGCCACGGCTGCAGGGTATGGCGACTTTTCGCACCAGCTAAAACATTCGGGCTTCGCCTTCCAGACGAAACTCTTCCCTGCTACGATGCAGGGTGAGCAGACGGAGCGGAGCGTGATTGCCGCTTTGGAAAAAATCTATGAAGAGGTTGATAAATGGGACATAGTTGTCATTATCCGAGGAGGCGGTGCTACGAGCGATCTCAATAGCTTCGACAGTTATCTCCTCGCTGCCACAGTGGCACAATATCCTTTACCCATTTTCACAGGCATTGGACACGAGCGGGACGAAACAGTGTTGGACGCAGTTGCCAACCGCTATT
>JBHAFO010000061.1:0-4160 GCA_041856145.1 Alloprevotella sp. | reverse complement strand
TATCTCTGCCATCCTCGCCAATGTGAGTATGGTTGCAACCAATACTTTTCCTGCAACGATTGATATCATACAGAATAGCATCTACTGGCCACTGTTGAGCTTCTCTGTGGCTATGGGCGGATGCCTACTTAGTATTGGTACTTTGGAAGGTTTGTATCTCATGACACTGGAAGAGGTCACATTAAAGTGGTATATAAAAAATTGTTCTTGGCGAGTGCTTATAGGGTGGGCTACAGGTTTCCTGGTATTCTTGCTATTATAAAAGGCTAGAACATCAAGAAATATTTTTTATTAGAGAAAAGACTGTACCTTTAAAAGAAAACTACTACCTTTGCCTGTAGTTTCCAAAAAGATTATCTCCATAGAGTCTAAATAGAGAGTTTGTTAAAGACTATGCGAAAAATAAGATGTATTGGTATCCTCACTTCGGGAGGAGATGCTCCAGGAATGAATGCTGCGATCCGTGCAGTGACTCGTAGTGGAATCTGTAATGGCTTTAAGATCAAAGGTATTTATCGTGGCTATGACGGCCTCATCAATGATGAAATAAAGACCTTTACGACAGAGGATGTGAGCAATATCATTCAAACTGGTGGCACACTTCTTCGCACAGCTCGCAGTAAAGCTTTTACAACTGCTGCAGGACGCAAGCGCGCCTACGAAGTGTTGCAAAAAGAATCCATCGATGCCCTCGTTGTGATAGGTGGTAATGGTTCTCTAACTGGTGCTAAAATTTTCGCAGAAGAATACGACTTCCCTATCATCGGACTTCCAGGCACAATAGACAATGACCTCTATGGCACTGATAGTACTATTGGATATGACACTACGCTCAACACCATTACACAATGTGTGGACAAAATCCGTGATACAGCCACTTCGCACGAACGTATCTTCTTTGTTGAGGTAATGGGGCGTGATGCCGGCTTCTTGGCTCAGAATAGTGCTATTGCCTCTGGTGCAGAAGTTGCAATTATTCCAGAAGATTCTCGTGGTAGTGATCAGCTGATTACCTTTATGGAACGTGGTATTCGTAAAAGTAAGAAAAGCTGTATCGTCATAGTCAGTGAAAGCCCCAAGTGTGGCGCAATGTACTATGCAAACAGGGTAAACAAAGAATATCCAGAGTTTGATGTACGCGTATCTATTCTCGGACACTTACAACGTGGAGGTACACCTTCTGCTGCCGATCGCATCTTGGCAAGTCAAGTTGGATATGGTGCTATTCAAGCGCTGATTCAAGGCCAACGTAATGTGATGGTTGGCGTTCGCAACAATGAAATTGTCTATGTCCCCTTTGTTGATGCCATCAGCAAGGACAAACCAATGAATTTAGAACTTATCAAAGTATTGGACGAGCTCTCTATCTAAAGTAAAACTCGTCATATTTATAGATTTTCCAAACATATATCATAATGAGTTCAGCTATTGTCAACGGATATATTTCCCAGATTATTGGTCCTGTTGTTGATGTGCGCTTTCACATAGAAGGTCGAAAATCAGACGAGGTACTACCACGTATTCATGATGCCCTCGAAGTTGTACACCCCGATGGACACAAAATCATTATTGAGGTGCAGCAACATATCGGAGAAGATACTGTGCGTACTGTTGCTATGGACAATACTGATGGATTGGCACGCGGGTTAGAAGTAAAGAACCTCGGTCGTCAAATCAGTATGCCTGTTGGCGAGCAAATCAAAGGTCGTATGCTCAATGTCGTTGGTGAAACTATCGATGGTTTGAAAGCGATATCTTCCGCTGATAGCGACTATGAGATTCATCGTGAAGCTCCAGAGTTTGAAGATCTGAAAACCAGTAGAGAAGTTCTCTATACTGGAATTAAAGTGATAGATCTACTCGAACCATATATGAAGGGCGGTAAGATCGGACTTTTCGGGGGTGCTGGCGTTGGTAAGACAGTACTTATTATGGAGCTAATCAATAACATTGCGAAAGGACATGATGGTTTCTCCGTCTTTGCAGGTGTTGGTGAGCGCACCAGAGAAGGTAACGACTTGCTCCGTGAGATGATTGAGAGCGGTGTGATCAAATATGGCGACGCTTTCACCGAGAGTATGGAGAAAGGCGAATGGGACTTGAGTAAGGTAGACTATAATGAAGTGGCAAAGAGTCAAGCAACACTGATTTATGGTCAAATGAATGAGCCTCCAGGCGCACGTTCTTCTGTAGCTCTTTCTGGTCTTTCTGTAGCAGAGTCTTTCCGTGACAGCGGAGCATCTACAGGAAAAGCCAATGATATTCTATTCTTCATCGACAATATCTATCGTTTCACACAGGCGGGTTCGGAGGTTTCTGCACTGTTGGGACGTATGCCTTCTGCGGTAGGTTATCAACCAACCTTGGCTTCTGAGATGGGAGCAATGCAAGAACGCATCACTTCTACAAAGAATGGTTCTATTACTTCTATTCAAGCTGTATATGTGCCAGCGGACGACTTGACCGACCCTGCACCAGCTACTACCTTTACACACCTTGATGCAACAACTGTATTGAGCCGTAAAATTGCAGAGCTCGGTATTTATCCAGCTGTAGATCCACTCGACTCAACCTCTCGCATCATGGATCCTAATGTTATTGGCAATGAACATTATGATTGTGCACAACGTGTGAAGCAAATACTCCAAAAATATAAGGAACTCCAAGATATTATTGCCATTCTCGGTATGGACGAACTCTCTGATGAAGACCGTCTAACTGTTAATCGTGCTCGTAAGGTACAACGCTTTTTGAGCCAACCCTTCTCTGTGGCAGAGAAATTCACGGGCGTAGACGGCGTAATGGTGTCTATTGAAGATTGTGTCAAAGGTTTCAATATGATCCTAAATGGTGAAGTCGATCATCTACCAGAGCAAGCATTCATGAACGTTGGCACAATCGATGATGCTATTGCCAAAGGCAAGCGCCTTATGGAACATGCGAATAGTTAATACTAAAAAGGAAAGGTTACATAATGAGAGTGGTCATCGTATCTCCAGAGAAAACCCTTTTTGAGGGAGAAGCAACAAGGATCAAAGTGCCTGGTGTGCAGGGAGCATTTGAAGTTCTCAACAACCATGCCCCCATCATATCTATTTTGTCGGCAGGAAAAGTTGAGTGCGATGGTGTCCCCTCTTATGGAGTTTCCATCAAATCAGGGTTCATTGAAGTAGCAAAGAACAATATATCGATTTGTGTTGAACTTTAATTAGAAACGCATCCATGCAGCTTAAGCAATTCCTCAAGCAGATAGGCTCTATAGCCCTTGTACTCTTGGTATTAGGTCCTATCCTGTTTTTCACAGAACGTCCATTTATTGGAGATTGGAGCGCGAAGAATGCTATTTGCATTACGGTTATTACAACCCTATTCTTTGCTTATACAGTAGCCTCGCTTTTCGTTCACCGGATACTATTACGCCGACGCAGTGCCCTACTCATAAGCTATTACTTGTTAGATAAGATTTTGCGCTTGGGCATCAGTATAGCCGTGCTTTTTCTCTACAAATTCTATGTTGATGAACAACTTTTACTCTTCGCGGTAAACCTATTCGTTTGTTTCTCCGTAACAGCACTGCTGACCACTATTTATTCTATTAAAGCAGAAAAGTCAGAATATACAAAATGAAACTTCTACGCTTTTTCAGCATATTACTCTTGATTCTTGGGGCTGCACTACCGCTTCAGGCTTCAAGCAACACGCAGGAGAAACTCGATGTAAAAGAAACTGTTCTCGAGCATTTGGGAGATGCTTATGAATGGCATATTACAACATGGGCGCATAAACATATTTCTATCCCCCTCCCAGTTATTCTTTACAGCGAGAACTCTGGATTTCATGCCTTCAGTTCTTCGCATCTTACACATGGAGAAAGCTACAAGGGGTTCTTTATTGATCCAACGCAGAAGGGCAAGATCTACGAGCGCACCAAGGAGGGGAACACCATTCGCCCTTGGGATTTCTCTATTACCAAGAACGTGGTACAAATTTTCATCGTCATCACAGTTTTGCTCATCGGCTTCTTGCTAACAGCCCGCTGGTATCGTAAGCATGAGACAAGAGATTCAGCCCCGAAAGGGTTTGTAGGATTTATGGAAATAGCTGTCCTAATGGTGGTTGATGACATCGTTCGTCCAAGTATAGGCGAGAAACATTACCGC
>JBHAFO010000060.1:0-7215 GCA_041856145.1 Alloprevotella sp. | reverse complement strand
CTTCACGTGTCTCTATTTTCTCCTCCCAGATTTTCACGATGGAAAGAGGCAAAAATTTTATCCGAAGGCGTAGAAACTCCACCTTTATAGCATTTCCTCTAAACGCATCATAACTTGCATTCAACAGATCTTTCCTATGCCACGGCATAGCTCATACGAAAATTCGATTATCTCTGCTCGTTTGGCTCGGCGAAAAGGTTCGCTTCCCGCAGACCTTTTCTAAGCCACGGAATAGCTCAAGCACTGCGTTGCTTGGCTCTGCTCGTTTGGCTCGGCGAAAAGGTTTCCCTAACACCGTCCCAAGTTTCGCATCACACGGAGGGCGTGCGCAAGCGACGCATTATATATAAGGAGAATATCGTAACTTTGTAGCCCTAAGATTAAGACTGGATGAAACTTTCACATTTACAAAACAACGAAGCAGGCTACATCACTTCCATTAGTGGCTCGCTTGCTTTTCGTACACGCTTGGAGGAGATGGGCTTTATGGAGGGTCAGCTCGTTCGACGCGACTACGGTTCGCCCTTCAGCTCTCCTGCGGTCTACGTGGTGATGGGCGAGCGCATCGCTCTGCGCCACGAAGAGGCAGAGCGCATCGAGCTGACAAAAGAAGCACCACAGAACGTTACCACTTCAACCATTCCCGCAGCCTCGGCGCTGAGCGACGAAGAGCGGGAAGCCGTTTCAACTGCCCACTGCCACGACATTGACGAAGCCACAGAGGCTGGCGATGCCACCAACACTTGCGCCACTGAGGGTTGTGGCGGTTGTCCCTCGTGCGGGCCTGCCAAGGTGGTTGCGCCCAAGGCAAGCGACGAACTGACAATTGCCCTTGTTGGTAACCCCAACTGCGGTAAGACGGCATTCTTCAACGCTGCTTCTGGCGGACACGAGCGCACAGGTAATTATGCCGGTGTGACCGTGACGAGCATTGTTGGGCAGATGACCTTCGAGGGACAACGTCTCCGCATCGTGGACTTGCCTGGCACGTATTCTCTCCGCGCCTTTAGTCCCGAAGAAGCCTATGTGGCGCACGAACTGGAACGGGGCGAAGTGGATGCAATCATTAACGTTTTGGACGCCACCAACCTCGAGCGCAATCTCCTTCTGACCCTCCAGCTCAAAGACTTCGGCATCCCCACGGTCGGTGTCCTCAATATGTATGACGAGTTTGAGAGCAGCGGTAGCGTAATGGACGGTGCAGCACTTGCCACTCGGCTGGATATACCCCTCGTTCCCACCGTGGCGTCACGTCGTCGAGGCATCGACAACGCCCTCCGCCAAGCCATCGCTGTGGCAAAGGCGGGACAAGCCAATCCAAACCTGCAAGCCATTCGCCGTTCCAAGGTTTCCAACAAAGCACTGAACGAGCGCATCAAAGCTATCCTCTCTGGAGTTTACGAACGCCGTGAGGGAAAACTTGAACGGCTCACACATCTTTGGGACAAATGGCTCGTGCGCACGCCCATTGCCTACCTCTTCTTTTTCTTAATTATGTGGCTGATTTTCCAAGCCACCTTCTCCATTGGACAGTATCCGATGGACTGGATCGACGACAGCGTGGCATGGCTACAAGTCCAAGCCACGAACGCTCTGCCCGATGGCTTTTGGCGCGACATGCTCGTAGAGGGCGTTTTAGGCGGTGTGGGCGCAGTAGCCGTCTTCTTCCCAAACATCCTTATCCTCTATTTCCTCATCTCGATCTTGGAAGATTCTGGCTATCTTGCCCGAGCTGCCACCTTGGCAGACCCTCTGTTGCACAAAGCAGGCTTGCACGGCAAATCGTTTATCCCTATGCTGATGGGCTTCGGTTGCAACGTGCCAGCCGTGATGGCTACACGCACCATCGAGAGCCGTAAGGCACGCCTACTCACAATGACCGTTGTCCCTTTCATGTCCTGTTCCGCACGCATCCCCGTCTATTTGATATTTGCAGGAGCTTTCTTCCCTAAGCAGGCAGGCACTGTGATTTTCTGCCTCTATATGCTGGGCATCGTGGTGGCATTCCTCTCCGCCTTGGTGTTATCGAAAGTGCTGAAAACACAAGGCCACAGCCATTTCATCTTGGCAATTCCGCCCTATCGCCGTCCGATGCTAAAGAGCGTGGTGCGCCACACCTGGGAACGTGGACGTGAGTATTTGCGCAAGATGAGCACCGTCATTCTTTTGGCAAGCATCGGTCTTTGGCTGATGAACTATATCACAATCCCAAATCCTTTCCACGAAGAAACACCCGCTGCTACAGCCAATATCGCAGAGGCTAAAAGCACGGGCGAACGCATCACTATTTTGGAGTGCACAGGTCGAGCGTTGCAACCCGTCTTTGCTCCGTTAGGCTACAACTGGCAGATGACCAGTGGAGTGGTAACTGGTGTGGTGGCAAAGGAGCTTCTCGTGAGTACGCTGGGCGTATTATATAATATCCCCGAAGACATTGCCAACGAAGATGCAGGGGTGGAGAACCTCCACGATGCCCAAGAAACGCACCTCGCAGCACGCATCAAAGCCGAGGGAACAACCACAGCTTCGGCATTGAGCTTCCTCCTCTTTGCCCTCCTCTATATTCCTTGCATTGCCACCATTGCAGCGTTGAAAAACGAGAGCGGTCGCTGGCGTCACGCCCTCCTCTCCTCTGCCTATACCTTCGGTGTGGCTTACCTGCTATCGTTCATCGTTTATCAAATGCTGACTTAGGACAGATTTTGAGGAAATTTGTTTTTTTGTGGAGGTCAGTTCCTCCGAATGGGATAAAAGCCGTAACTTTGAACAGCATATTTTGCCCCACTCTATCCAAGAGATAAAAAGTTGTGAAGGATTGCTGTGATTGTCCCCTCCTAAGGCTCTCATTCTGAAACCCTATAATTGCTGTAACAAATGCCCCAGATAAACACTTATCACGTCCCCGTATTACTTCACGAAACGGTGGATGGTTTGGCTATCCGCCCCGATGGCGTGTACGTCGATGTGACCCTTGGAGGCGGGGGGCATAGCAAAGAAATCTTGCAACGCTTGGGCAAGGGCGGACGTCTGTTCTCCTTCGACCAAGACGCGGATGCGGAGCAGAATTGTCCGCAGGACGAGCGTTGCACCTTCGTGCGCAGTAATTTCCGCTACCTCAGCAATTGGATGCGGTATCATGGGGTAGAACATTTAGATGGCATCCTTGCCGATCTTGGCGTGTCGTCCCATCATTTTGATGACGAGAGCCGTGGCTTCTCCTTCCGCTTTGAGGCACCCCTTGATATGCGTATGAATGGCAGAGCAGGGCAGACAGCTGCCGATGTGATCAATGGCTATGACGAGGAGCGACTGGCTAATATCTTCCGGCTATATGGAGAGTTGAAAAATGGCCGTCGCTTGGCACAAATCATCGCCCGCCAACGCAGTGAACAACCCTTTGCAACTGTCAATGATCTCCTCACCGTGGTGCGCCCGCTGATGGGACGTGACCGAGAAAAGAAGGATTTGGCAAAAGTGTTCCAGGCGTTGCGCATTGAGGTGAACAGAGAAATGGACGCCTTGCAGGAAATGCTCACGGCAGGCACAGAACTTTTGCGACCAGGCGGTCGCTTCGCCATTCTGACCTATCACTCTTTAGAGGATCGCATGGTCAAAAACTTCTTCCGCTCGGGCAACGCTGAGGGAAGGATAGAGGAAGATTTTTACGGCAACCGCCTTTCGCCACTACGCCCTGTGAACAACAAAGTAATTGTTCCCTCGGCAGAGGAACAGGAGGCAAACCCTCGCAGTCGGAGTGCCAAGCTCCGTATTGCCGAAAAGCGATAATCGTACGCCCCCACCCTCTCAAAAAAATCGTTCCCCTTTCGCATCATCACAGACTATATATATTGTATGTCTAATCAACATCCAGAATCACTCGACGAACTTCTCAGACGCGCCACCTCCGACGACTCTTCGGAGAGCGAATCCTCAACCTCTACCCCAGGGGCTGAGGAAGAATACGTCTTGCCCGAAAATCCGTACGAGCGACAGATGTTGGATACTCCTCCTGCTAAGGAAAAAGGAACTGCAACCAAGCAAAGAGGGAACGCCTCCCAAGGAAAGAAGAAAAAACAGCTCTCGCCACAAGACATTCCCTATAGCGACGAGGATGATGAGAACAGCGAGTGGCGCAGCACGCTCCGCGAAATCATGGAGGGCACTTTTCTCGGCGGACAATGGTTGCGTCGCAATGTGTGGTTCATTATCTTTATCACTTTACTCACTATCATCTATGTGGGAAATGGTTACAAGGTGAGTCACGAGCGCATCACCCAGCAACATCTGCGAGACACCCTCGAAGATCGCCGACTGCGAGAACTCACGCTTTCAAGCGAACTTACAACCAGAACACGTATCAGCTCGGTGGAACAAGAGCTTGCCGACACCGCTCTGACCCTACCCAAAGATAACGTATATACGCTTCCTATTAAAGAAGAAGAAGAATGAAACTTTTCAAGAGTCGCTCAACGTGGATTCCCTACCTCCTCTGTGGTCTCATCACAGCGGTGTTCTTGTTTGGGCTTGCCCGAGCAGCGAAGACGATGTATATTGAAAATTCATTCTGGGAGCAGGTGCAACGTCGCCTCATCCGCGATGGGCGTCCCGTGCGGGCGAAGCGTGGCAATATTCTCTCCGACGATGGCTCGCTCTTGGCTGCCAGCGTGCCGCAGTATAAGATATTCATCGATTTCGTAGTTACGGACAAAAATCCGAAGCGAGAGGTCAAAGAGCAACGCCGACGCGACTCTTTGTTCAACGCCCAGGTGGATTCGTTCGCCTTGGGGATAGCACAGATTTTGCCCGAAGTGGATGCGCAAAAACTGGAAGCCCACCTCCGAAAAGGACACAGCAAGAAAAGTCGCCACTGGGCGATTCACCCCAAACGTATCAACTATGAGCAGTACCAAGCCATCAGCCAACTGCCTTTCCTAAAGCTCGCCCCTGGAAAAATGGGGTTCCATGCCGAGACTTTCTACACCCGTGTCAATCCTTATGGGAGCTTGGCACGACGCACAATAGGCAAGGTTTATGAAGGGCAGGACAAGGCACGTGCAGGTTTGGAGCTGGGTTTGGACTCTATCCTGAGGGGTAAGGACGGCGAAATGCGCATGGAAAAAGTGCGCCACGCCTATTTGCCCATTATTACAAAGCCTGCTGTCGATGGTTTCGACATAAAGACAACCATCAATGTGCGCATGCAGGACATCGCCGAGAAGATGCTCACGGAAAAGATCCAGGAGGTAAAAGCCAATTATGGCATTTGCATTTTGATGGAGGTGAAGACTGGCGATGTGAAAGCTATCACCACGATACGCCGTGACCCCAAGGACGGCAGCTGCTATGAGGGAGAAAATCTCGCAGTGAGCCAGCGTATGGAACCTGGCTCCGTGTTCAAACCCATCAGCTTTATGGTGGCGATGGACGAGGGCAAACTCTCGAAGACTGACACCTATGATGTCGGTGGCGGAATCAAGGAAATGTATGGTCGAAAGATGCGTGACGCCGACTGGCGAAGCGGTGGTTCTGGTCTATTAGACGTACCGATGATGCTCGCCCGCTCCTCCAACGTGGGCGTGGCTACGATGATCAACAAGGCTTATAGCAACAACACAAAGGCTTTCCCCGATGCTATTCGGCGCACGGGTATCCTCTCGGATTTTCACCTCCCTATTCCAGGTTATGCCCGCCCCTATGTCCCCGACTTGAACCCCGCAAAGGGTGTTGGCCACAAGGTCGATCTTTGCTGGATGAGTATAGGCTACGCGACACAGATACCGCCCATCTATACGCTTTCCTTCTATAACGCTGTTGCTAATGGTGGCAAGTTGGTTCGCCCCCGCTTCTATACAGCAAAAATGAAAGGCGACGAAGTGGTTGAGGAATACCCCGTGGTAACTGTCAATGAGCAGATTGCCAAACCACAAGTGATACAAGACATGCAAGAGATGCTGCGTGGCGTTGTGACCAAAGGCTATGGTAAGCCTGCAGGCTCACGCTATTTCTCCGTAGCAGGCAAGACGGGAACAGCGCAGGTATGGAGCAAAGAAGGAAGAACCAGCAACTATTTAATTTCCTTCGCGGGCTATTTCCCCGCCAACGCCCCAGAGTATTCAATGATCGTATGCTTGAACGTTGCGGGCAACGGCTCTGGCGGTTTGATGTGCGCTCCTGTGTTCCGTCGCGTTGCAGAAAATGTGATGGCTTTGCGCAAGAACACCAACTACGCCCAAGCCAAGGACAGCGTGAATACGCTTCTGCCAATGGCAAGTGCTGGTAATTTGACCGAAACGCTCAATGTCTTACGCCTTTTGGGTATACAGCACGATGGCACAAATGTGCCACAAAAACAGGGATTGGTTTGGGGAAGAAGTCAGACCACGCCCTCGGCGTTGCAACTGCGCACGGAAGCTACAGCTTCAAACCTCATGCCCGACTTGAAAGGCTACGGCTTGCGAGATGCCATCTACCGCCTCGAATTGCTCGGGCTGAAGGTCAAGCACCGTGGCAAAGGCTTGGTCACGAGTCAGAGCATACCACCTGGCAATCGTTATCGCCGTGGCGAAACGGTCACCCTCGCTTTGGGACACGCCAAGACGGACAGCACGCAAACGAAGTCTGCCACCGCATCAACTGCGACAGTCACTGCCCCAGCTCCGAAGCCGACCACGTCCACTGCGAAGCCTGTTACGACTACCTCCGCACCGAAGAAATCGTCTGCCCAAGCAAGCACACCGCCCAAGAAGACGGCAGAAAAAGCGAAGTCCACGAGCAATAAGCCCCAAGCCTCTGCTCCCTCCTCGAAGGAGAAGCCCAAATCTTCGAGCAAGACCACCACGACGGCTAAGCCCTCTAATTCAAAGGATAAATCCTCCAGCTCAAAAGACAAGTCTTCAGGTTCAAAGGACAAGTCCTCAAGGACTTCTTCGCAGTCCTCAACTTCGACAAAGAAACCAGCCTCAACTTCCTCCAAGTCGGCAAGAAGTACTACTTCCAAGAAGTCGTCCAAGCAGAAGACCTAAGGCTCGGTTGTTTTACTCCATATATAATATATAAGTTCGTTGCAATATGATCCTTTCGGAAGTATTGAAGAAAATAGAAGTGTTGTCTACCATCGGCACACTCGACCTTGACATCACGGGTGTCAATATGGACTCTCGCCTCGTTGAGCCTCGCCAGCTCTTTGTTGCCGTTGTTGGCACGCAGACTGATGGG
>JBHAFO010000059.1:0-3363 GCA_041856145.1 Alloprevotella sp. | reverse complement strand
CCTACGAGCCAACCCCGCAACAACTCGTTTCACTCTCCCATGCTGATTGCTATTTCGCCATAGGCACATTGGGCTTTGAGCAGACCAAGCTGAAAAAGATTGTGGAGGAAACGCCCAATCTCCAGCTCTTCAATTTGGCAGACAGCGTCAGTCTTCTTTCTGCCCCCTGCAATCATAAAGACGGAGAGGCGCACAACCACGGCACAACCGACCTCCACGTGTGGATGTCGCCAAGAAATATGAAGCAGATGGCAACTTACATCTCTGCCGAGCTTTCCAAACGCGACAGCACGCAGGCAGAGTATTACGCCCAACGCCTCCAGCAGTTTGAAGCCAAGGCAGACAGCATTGACGAAGTTGTCCGCACCATTCTCAAGCCCTTGGCGTCACGCACCTTTGTCATCTATCATCCTGCGTTGGGCTACTTCGCTCGCGACTATGGGCTCACACAGCTTTCCCTCGAAGTGGACGGCAAAGAGCCAACTCCGCAGGCAATGGCATCGCTCATTACCACTTGCAAAGCCAACAAGGTGCGCACCATCTTTGTGCAACAAGAATTTTCGGCAAAGATGGGCGAGAAGTTAGCCACAGAGCTGGGATTGAAAGTGATACGTATCAATCCCTTGGCACACGATTGGGACAAAGAAATCGTGCGCATCGCCTCCGCTTTCCAATAAACGATTTTTTTACCATTCTCTCCGCTCCGTCACTTATGACCACAGCCCCTTCCAATCCCCTCTTGCAACTCCAAAACGTGGGAATGCACTTTGAGGAAAAACAAGTGTTGCACGGCATTGACTTGACCATCAATGCTGGCGATTTTTGGGTGTTCGTAGGACCAAATGGTGGCGGTAAAACCACACTCCTGCGCCTCCTCGCAGGTCTGCTCCAACCCACGGAGGGAACAATCTATCGGGACGAAACGCTACGCATCGGCTATTTGCCACAATACCGACGCATCGACCGACAATTTCCCCTGACCGTAGCAGAAATTCTCCTCTCAGGATTGCACAATCGCAAACGCTTTTGGCAACGTTTCCAACGCTCCGACCGTGAGCGTGTGGCAGAGCTGTTGGAAGAGTTTGAGCTGACAGAATTGTCCAACCGCCCCATCAAAGCCCTAAGTGGCGGACAATGGCAACGCGTCCTCCTTGCCCGGGCTTTTGCCTCTGCGCCTGATCTCTTGTTGATGGACGAACCTGACACACACTTGGACGCTCACAATCGCCAGTTCCTCTACAACCGCTTGCAACACCTACCGCCCAACGTTGCCACAGTCTTAGTCAGTCACGATGCCGTGGCTTTCCCCAATCAGCAGTTCCTCCGCTTGGGGGAATAACCGTTAGCACATACACACCAACAACAATAATAAATATAGACAAATGAAAGTACTTGTAATTTTTTCTCACAGCTATCAACAAGCGAGTGTAGGCAACAAAGCCATTCTCGAGGAGCTGTCCAAAACTTCAGACTACGTGGTTCGCAACCTCGAGGAGCTGTACCCCGATGGCAAATTCGACGTGGAAAAGGAACAGCAATTCCTCGTAGACGCCGATGTCATCGTGTTCCAACATCCTATGTTCTGGTTCAGCGTCCCCTCCATGCTCAAGAAATATATGGACGATGTGCTGACTCATGGTTTTGCCTACGGCACAGGTGGAGACAAGCTCCATGGTAAGAAGTTCTACCACAGCTTCACCACTGGCGGAACTGCCGACTCCTACACCGAGGAGGCGCTCGACAATTTCACCAGTAGTATTCGTGCCAGCGCAAACTTCTGTGGTATGGAATACGCTGGGCGTATTGTCACTTCAGGACTGAACGCCTATACCAACTCCAACATAGAGGCTGACGCCCGTGAGCATGCCCACCGCCTCGTTGCCACCATCAAGGGCTAACCGCTGGGCTGTATTGCCAAAACTTTAACGATGAAGGGACAAACAGCCGTGGTGCTGTTTGTCCCTTTCCTATTCCCATCTCTTCTTCCTATGCTTCTTCCCATTTACAACACCGAAGGATTCATCGAGGCTGGCTGTGACGAGGCTGGTCGTGGATGCTTGGCAGGGCCTGTCTATGCGGCTGCCGTCATTCTTCCGCCCAACTATCAAAACCCTTTGCTCAACGACAGCAAACAGCTCACGATGGCACAGCGCAACGCCCTCCGCCTCGAGATTGAGCGCGATGCTTTGGCGTGGAGTTTGGGCGTTGCCACAGCGCAAGAGATTGACGAGATCAACATTCTCCGAGCCTCCATTTTGGCAATGCACCGTGCCTTGGACGGCTTAGCCCTACGTCCCGAACACATTATTGTCGATGGCAATCGCTTCACGCCCTATCCTTTCACGCCCCACACCACGATTGTGAAAGGCGACGGAAAGTATCTCAGCATTGCTGCCGCCTCCATTTTAGCCAAAACCTATCGCGACGACGAAATGCTCCGCCTATCGAAAGACTATCCCCAATACGGCTGGGATCACAACGCTGGCTATCCCACCCCCAAGCACCGCCAAGCCATCGCACAACACGGCACAACGCCCCACCACCGACTCACGTTCCGACTCCTAAAGCCGTAGCTTCATCTTTCTCGGCAGACGTTCGGTGGAGCGTTTCTACTGGTTTTACGAAGAGCAGAGTAGTGACTTTTTTGCGCCTTGACAGAGAAAAGAAAGGGTTGGGCATATCGCTTTTCTGAGAAACTATTATTTTTGCGACAGAGGTCGTCGCCTCAAGAAGAGCATCTGATTTCCTTTCTCTCACACTTCACTAACCATGCGACGCTTACTCTTTATTCTCCTATGGCTTTGTGTGCCTACGCTGTGGGCGCAAAACGGATGGACGGACTTTGTGGACACCTACACCCGCCTATATTCGGCTGACGAAGCGGAGGCGCTCGAGGCTCTTCTCACGGAGTGGGAAGAGGCGCACCGCTCACCCGTAAACATCAACACTGCCACTCGTGAACAGCTCCTGCGCCTCCCCTTTATGGACGAAGCCAGCGTGGACAGTCTGCTTGCCTATCGCACGAAACACACAGCCTTTACCGACCTTTCAGAACTGCTTTTCATTTATCGCATCGGCTATGATGCCCGACGCTTCCTGCCACTTTTCCTCACTTGCTCGCCCCTCCCAAAAACGCCTCCTGCCCTGCGCGAAATGCTGTGGCAGGGAAAATTTTCCCTCGACAGCCGTGTGGACATACCTTTATATGCGCGAGCTGGCGAGAGTGCGCACATTCCCTTTGAACGGCGGTATCTCGGCAGTCGCCTGCGCCACGACTTGCGGTTGCAATATGCGCACACCAACCGTCTGAGCTACGGCATCACTCTTGAGAAAGACCCTTACGAGCCTTTTGCCACCCGAATT
>JBHAFO010000058.1:0-6793 GCA_041856145.1 Alloprevotella sp. | reverse complement strand
GGTGTTTCATTTTCTCCTTCTCTCGGAAAGTTTTACCACGCAGTGGTTTTTTCACCAAGCCTGCGCTTAACGTAGCTATGCCGTGACGCAGGAAAGGTTTGTTGAAGACGAAGATTTCTTTTCCTGCACCTCAAAAATATTTTCCTTTTGCACAAAGTTTAACTTTCAGCCTTTACGATTTTAAGTCTTCTCGCTGGGCAAAAAATCTTCAAGGCTCGAAAAATTGGCGGAAGGCGTAGGATAATTTACGAAGTTGCGCAGGAAGAAATTCGAGGAAGCGCAGGACAATTTCACTTTTAGGCATAGAAAGAGGGCGAAACGGCTTATACAAACCGCCTCGCCCTCTTGTTGCTATGGCAAAGATAATACTTTTCGACTCGAAATGCAAGCTAAGTGTTGCGAAGTCTTAAAGACGGCAAGGGTAAGCCATGCAACAGTTTTTCTCCCTCCCCTCCTCGAAAAAGGTGTAGCCAAGACAGAGCGAAAGCAGGAGGAGGACAGCCCACAAGGTGCGTCAAAATAAAAACTTCCCCTGCGCAATGTGCCTTGCGCAGGGGAAGTGTGAAATACAATTGCTATTGGTTATGGATTAGCCATTCACCTTAGCCATGTGAGCGATGAGCTCGAGCACCTTGTTTGAGTAACCGATTTCGTTGTCGTACCAAGATACAACCTTTACGAAAGTGTCAGTCAAAGCGATACCAGCCTTAGCATCGAAGATAGAAGTGCGAGCGTCGCCGAGGAAGTCTGAAGAAACTACGTCTTCTTCAGTGTAACCGAGTACACCCTTGAGTTCGTTCTCAGAAGCAGCCTTCATTGCAGCGCAGATTTCTGCATAAGTTGCAGGCTTAGCCAAGTTTACTGTGAGGTCTACTACAGATACGTCCAAAGTAGGAACGCGGAATGCCATACCTGTGAGCTTGCCGTTGAGTTCAGGGATTACCTTACCTACAGCCTTAGCAGCGCCTGTTGAAGAAGGGATGATGTTGCCAGCAGCAGCACGACCACCACGCCAGTCCTTAACAGAAGGACCGTCTACAGTCTTCTGAGTGGCAGTTGTAGCGTGTACTGTTGTCATCAAACCATCGGTGATGCCCCACTTATCGTTCAACACCTTAGCGATAGGAGCCAAGCAGTTTGTTGTGCAAGAAGCGTTAGAAACGAATTGTGTACCCTTCTCGTACTTGTCGAAGTTTACACCGCAAACGAACATAGGAGTGTCGTCCTTAGAAGGAGCAGACATCACTACATACTTAGCACCTGCGTCGATGTGACCTTGAGCCTTGTCCTTGCTGAGGAAAAGACCTGTAGATTCAACTACATATTCAGCGCCTACTTCGTTCCACTTCAAGTCAGCAGGGTTGCGCTCTGCAGTGATACGGATAGCCTTACCGTTCACGATGAGCTGGCTCTTTTCTACGTCAGCCTCGATTGTGCCTTCGAATTGACCGTGCATAGTGTCATACTTGAGCATGTAAGCCAAGTAATCAACAGGGCAAAGGTCGTTGATACCTACGATTTCAATGTCAGAACGAGTCTGAGCAGCACGGAATACGAAACGGCCGATACGACCGAAACCGTTAATACCTACTTTAGTCATAATGATTGTTTTGATTATATATGAGTGATTAAAACTTTCGACTCTCGAAGCCGCTTCACATAAAGAAAATGAGACTTCTATCTCAACTTTTTGTCTTACGGCATAGCAAAAGTACAAAATACTTTTTACTTTTGCAGTACATTTACGAACGAAAAAATCGAGCCGCTCCCTTTTGATATTTGCAGTTGGCGATTACATGGGTTTATGTGAGGGCAGAACGGATTCTTCCTCCAAGGCACGATTTGAAAAATCGTTTCACTCTCAATAATTATAACGTTTATGGGATTTATTCAAGAATTCAAGGAATTCGCAGTCAAGGGTAATGCTTTCGATTTGGCTGTTGGTGTGATTATCGGTGGTGCCTTTGGTAAGATTGTGACCTCCATAGTGGACGACCTCATTATGCCAGTTGTTGGCGCACTCACAGGTGGCGTGGACTTCAAAACGCTGGCTATTACAGTGGGAGAAGCGAAGATTACTTACGGTAACTTCATCCAGAATGTGATCGACTTCTTCATCATCGCCCTCTGCATCTTCTGCATTGTCAAGGCTATCAACAGTATGAAGAAAAAGGAGGTTGAAGCTCCTGCTGCTCCCGCTGAGCCTTCAGCCGAAGAGAAGCTCCTCACTGAAATCCGTGACTTGCTCAAGAAGTAAGTAGCTCTTATTGTGCCAGTAGCCTGCCGGTTGCTGGCACAATTTCTATATATATTATTATCTACCCCTCTTCCTCACCCCACTTTCTGCATGGCACAAAAAATTATCATCCTCGACTTTGGTTCGCAAACCACGCAACTCATCGGCCGTCGCGTCCGTGAAATGAACACTTTCTGCGAGATTCTTCCCTACAACAAGTTTCCAGAGAACGATCCCGATGTGATTGGCGTCATCCTCAGTGGCTCGCCATTCAGCGTTCACGACCCCGAGGGTTTCCGCATCGACTTTGATAAAATCCGTGGACGCTATCCGATCCTCGGCATCTGCTACGGGGCGCAACTGACCACCCACACGTTTGGTGGCAAAGTGGAATCGACCCATGCGCACGAGTATGGTCGTGCCAACCTAACGGCTGTTGATCATTCTTGTCCCATCTTTGAAGGCGTAGAAGTTGGTTCTCAAGTGTGGATGAGCCATGGCGACACAATTACACAGTTGGCTGAAGGTTTCCATGCCGTAGGCTCTACTGCCGATGTGCAGTTTGCGGCATTCCAGCACGAGCGTGAACCTTTCTTCGGCGTGCAATTCCACCCCGAGGTGTTCCATTCTCTGGACGGCCGTCGTATGCTGGAGAATTTCGTGATCAAGGTCTGCGGAAGTCGTCAGGACTGGAGTGCCGACTCTTTCATCGAGAGCACTGTGGCTGAATTGCGCCAGCAGTTGGGTAACGACCGTGTGATTCTCGGTTTGAGCGGTGGTGTGGATTCTTCTGTGGCTGCCGTATTGCTCCACCGTGCCATTGGTCGCAACCTGACCTGCATCTTTGTAGACCACGGCATGCTACGCAAGAACGAATTTCACAACGTGATCCGTGACTACGAAGCCCTCGGCTTGAACATCATTGGGGTGGACGCTTCAGAAAAGTTCTTTGCCGAATTGGCTGGCGTAGATGATCCTGAAACCAAGCGTAAGATTATCGGCAAGGGCTTCATTGATGTATTCGACGCAGAGGCTCAGAAAATCACCGATGCTAAGTGGCTCGCCCAAGGTACAATATATCCCGACTGTATTGAAAGCCTCAACATCACGGGTAAGGTTATCAAGAGTCACCACAATGTGGGCGGATTGCCCGAGAAGATGAACCTCCGCCTTTGCGAGCCTCTCCGCTGGTTGTTCAAGGACGAGGTGCGAGGCGTTGGTCGTGCCTTGGGCATGCCCGAACACTTAATTTCCCGCCATCCTTTCCCTGGTCCAGGTTTGGCTGTACGCATCCTTGGTGACATCACGCCCGAGAAGGTACAAATTCTCCAAGAGGCAGATGATATTTTCATTGAGGGCTTGCGCAACTGGACAACCGAGGTCAATGGTCGTGAGGTATCGCTCTACGACCAAACGTGGCAGGCAGGCGTTATTCTCCTCCCCGTTCGTAGCGTTGGCGTTATGGGCGACGAGCGCACCTATGAGCGCGCCGTGGCTCTGCGTGCGGTGACAAGCACCGATGCAATGACTGCCGACTGGGCGCACCTTCCTTATGAATTCCTTGCCAAGGTGAGCAACGACATCATCAACAAGGTAAAGGGTATCAACCGTGTTTGCTACGACATCTCGTCCAAGCCACCCGCAACGATTGAGAGGGAGAAACACCTCTCCTGCCCTATCCCTTCACACAGTAATCCCCATTCAACGACCTCCGAGCCGTTGAATGGGGATTGTGTTTGCACGCTGTTCTTACTGCCCTACTAAGCGTTGCAATTGGAGCAGACTTTGGTTCAATTCGTGAGTAGCTTCGGCTTGCTTCAAGCGGGTGGAAATACGCTCCTGCAAGGTATTGACATACTCGAGATAGCCGATGTCGGCATTCTCATACGACACTTGGGCAATGCGCACCATCTTCTGTACCTCAGGCATGGCGACTTGGCTATAATAGTTGAGCCGTTGCTTCGCCTGTCGGTATTGCTCAAGGGCTTGGGAATAGGCTGTTTGCTGATTAAGTTCAGCTTGCCGGAGAGCCAACACAGCCATTTCGCTTTGCAACTTAGCCGCACGCACCTTTGCCCTCGTGGCTTTTGTGAACAAAGGGAAGCTCACGCCCACTTCAAAGCCCATAAAACTGCCCTTGTCGAACTTACTGCGGTCGATGCCATAGGGATTCCAACCCGAAATCACCAACTGGTGGCGCAGTCCAAGGTTGAACGATGGCAGATAATCGGTCTTCGCCTCTGTCACTCGTCTTTCCGTGACTACGGCTTCACTGCGCAAGAGTTGTCCCTCCGCACTTTGCTCAAAGTTCAAGGCGAGGGGCACTTCCAAGGGCAGGACTTGCAAGGAGTCTTCGGCAGGAGCAACCGCTTCGCCAGGCGCACCAAGGAGTGCCGAGAGCTGTTGTTGCAAATTCCAAAAGGTGGATTGCAATGCCTGTTTCTCTTGCAGATTGTTCTGCAAGAGCCGATTGGCAGTCAGCTGTTCCAACTGGCGTGCCTCTCCAGCCTTGTAGCGGACTGTTGCCTTGTGCAAATAGGCTTTAAGTACCGTATCTTGGAGTGTGAGCAGACGCATCTGCTCTTGCACATAAACCATATTTTCATAAAGCGTAGCCACCTTGAACCGAAGGTCGTTGCGTGCCACATTCAGACGACTCTCTGCCACGCCAACCTCCGCCTGCAGGGTCTTTTTCCGTGCCTTATACACCGTTGGAAAATCAAGGCTTTGGCTCAGCGTTAGACTATTATCTGGACTTCCGCCCGAAGTGGGGTCTTGACTCAAGGAGAGCGAAGTTTTGTCCAAGTTCCACGCTGTATTTTTGAGCCAGCGGGCTTGTTCAATGTCGAGTTTACTCGCCTGCAGTCCATAGTTGCTTTCCTCTGCCAAAGTAAGGCATTCTGCCAAGGTAAGTCGCCTCTGTGCTTGGACGCCAAGGCTGACGAAGGCGAGACATAATATTAAGAGTTTCTTCATTGTCGTTTATTTTTTGGTGAACATCTTATAGATGGCTGGCAACACGAGGAGGGTGAGGATGGTGGAAGTTATCAATCCGCCAATAACAACAGTTGCCAAAGGTCGTTGCACTTCTGCACCGTCGCCCGTGGAGAGTGCCATGGGTAGGAAACCCATGCTTGCCACCAGAGCAGTCATTAACACTGGGCGCAAACGGCTCAATGCTCCTTTCACTATGCGGTCTTCAATGTTAGCATAGCCCTTTTTCTCCAAGGCGTTCAACTGCCCGATGAGGACAATGCCATTGAGTACTGCCACTCCGAAAAGGGCAATAAAACCTACGCCAGCCGAGATGGAGAAGGGTAAGCCCCTCACCCACAATGCCCACACCCCGCCAATAGCTGCCAAAGGTATGGCTGAGAAAATGAAGAGGGCTTCTCTTAGGTTCTTCACTGTGGCATATAATAAAAGGAGGATCAGTGCCAAGGCAACTGGAATGGCTATGGAAAGACGAGAGGTTGCCTCTTGCAAATTCTTGAACTCCCCATCATAGCTATAGTAGTAGCCCGTTGGGAGTTTCACCTTCTGCGTCAAGAGATCTTCAATCTCGGCAATCGTGCTCTGCACATCACGCCCTCGAACATTGAACCCTACATAGATGCGACGCATACCATCGTCGTGTGCAATCTGCGCAGGGGCTTTGGCATATTCTATCTGCGCCACTTGCGAGAGCGGGATCGTTCCGCCATTGGGCAGAGGGAGGTAGAGGTTCTCCAGCGAGGCGATTTCGTTGCGTTTGGCGTTATCAAGGCGCACCACAAGGTCGAATCTGCGGTCTTCTTCATAGACCTGTCCTGCCACACCACCCGCAAAAGCTGTTTGCAGAATGCGGTTGGCATCGGCAATAGTCAGCCCATACTCTGCCATCCGCTCGTGGTTATATTTTACTTGCACCTGTGGCAGTCCCTGCACCTTCTCTACAAAGGGTTCTGTGACGCCTTCCACATTTGCCACGATCTTTGCCACCTTTCTCGCCTCTTGGGTCAAAACATCAAGATCATCGCCATAAATTTTAACAGCCACGTCTTGCTTAATGCCCGTGATCAACTCGTTGTTGCGCATCTGTATGGGCTGACTCATCTCTACGCCTAAGCCAGGAATGGTTTTCAGTGCCTCATCCATTCGCTCCATCAACTCTTCGGTACTCTCGGCACTCGTCCACGTATCCTTGGGAGTAAGGGCTATCATCATATCTGCCCGTTCAATCGGCATAGGGTCGGTGGGTATCTCCGCGCTACCAATACGTGTAATGACTTGCTTCACCTCAGGGAATTTCTCCTTGAGCAGCTTCTCAGCCTTAGTGGTGGTCTCAATCATCTGTGTGAGCGACGTTCCCTGCGCCATGCTCAGCTCGGCAGTAAAATCGCCCTCTTCCAAACTTGGGATAAATTCTCCGCCGAGTTTACTGAAGCCTGCCACGCTCACGAGGAAGAGCACCACTGACGAAACGATCAGCTCTTTGTTGAACCGCAAAGCCCAGTTGATAACAGGACGATACCAGCTTTCAAACTTGTGCATCATACGGTCGGAGAAATTCTCCTT
>JBHAFO010000057.1:0-9312 GCA_041856145.1 Alloprevotella sp. | reverse complement strand
TTGAATATACCACCCGACCGCCTCGAAGCCGCCAACTGGGTTTTCCAATTCTCCACCATCGCACTTGTAACCAGTATTATTCATCAACCATTCTCCGCTGCAGTCTTTGCACACGAGAGAATGGGGATATATGCCGCTATTGAGACTTTTCAAGTTGTCACAAAACTACTTATCATTCTACTTATAGATATTGTAGGCGACCACGACAAGCTGATCAGCTATGCCTTCCTTATGATGGCCATATCTCTTTGTTGTTCCGTCTTCTATGTCGCTTATTCTAAAACCCATTTCACCGAATCACGCCTCATCCCCAAAAAAGACCGTAGCCTGATAAAATCAATGCTCATGTTCTCTGGCTGGGACTTATATGGCTCTTTCGCACTTGTTGTAGCAAGACAAGGATGTGCTTTCGTTATCAACATTTTCTTGGGAGTTCTATACAATGGGATCATTGGTGTTGTCTCACAAGTTCAAACAGCCGTGACGGGATGTGCGTCAGCTATATCTCAAGCCTCACGCCCACAAATTATAAAGTATTATGCCGAGGGACGTTTCTCTGAGATGATTGCACTTATGAATAATCTATGCGCCTTAGTTACTCTTGTATTAGCTATTTTTATAGTTCCTCTTATGGCTGAGATTGATTTTGTGCTAAAGGTGTGGCTCAAGACCCCTCCCCCAGGCGTGGCAACCCTTACTTTTATAGAACTCATATCTACGCTAATATTGAGCGTGACCGTCACACTCAATGCAGGCATCATGGCTACTGGCAAAAACTCTGCATTAAACATCGGCACAGGCACAATCTTTATTAGTTATTTCCCGCTATATTACATCTTACTCAAGCTCGATCTTCCACTTTCATGGTGTTATATTGGTGGAGTGTTTTTGGCTTTCTCTGTGATACTATACACCGCCTTTCTCTGCCAACGTCAGCTCGAGGGATACAGGGTGCGGACATTTTTGTTTAGGGTGTACCTCCCACTCTTTATCTTGGTGGGGATTGCGTTGCTTGCCTGCTTCGCGGTTCAACGAACGATGGAGGAAGGCTGGACACGCCTCCTTGCTGTCATTCTGACCTCTACCTTAATCTTGGGCATCTCCGGCTTTTACATCATGCTCTCGCGTAGCCAACGCGAAGCGATCCTGCGTCGTCTGCCCATAGGAAGAAAGGCATAAACCCTATACCCTATCCAAATCGCTCGTGCCAGAGGAGAAATTTTTGCACGCCTTGTTCGCCGTGCTTTAGCAAGGAGCGGAGAATGGCGTCCACAGGCTTCTCGCCCTCGGGGCGGCTCTTGGAAAAGAATTTATCGGCATAGCAAATCACCTGTTCCTCCAAGGTTTCGGGGCAGAAGTCTTGGGCAGGGAGGGGCAACTGGCGTTCTATGATTTTCTCGGCTGTCAGCCCTGTGCCCGTGTGGCGTTCGCAGATGCGTGCCAAGGTGTCGAAGCCTTCTTTGCGCATCAACTCTGCGCCCAAACGTCCGTGACAAATGTAAGGTTCACAGCCTTCACAGTGAATGCCTGGCGCATGCGTAAGAAAGATCCCTATATCATGCACCATTGCTCCATCGTATAAAAGAGTGCGATCGAGCCTCAGCTCAGGATGGCGTTCTGCCACGGCGAGTGCCTTGCCTGCCACTTGTTCGGAGTGGTGTAACAACAAGCGGCGCAACGGGCTATCCGTCGGGTAATACTTATATATAATAGAGAGTACGTCCATAAATTATCCTGTTTTTGAGAACAGGACAAAGTTACACAAAATCCCCTGCATCAGTTTTTCCGATGCAGGGGATTTTTCTTTAGTAAGCCTTCGTGAACTCTCGGCTTAGCCGTTAGAGAAAGCGAGTTCCTCGCCTTGTGCGCTGACAAGTATAGGCTGTGTGCGGTCGATCGTTCCAGCGAGCAAGGCACGGCTTAGAGCGTTGAGCAGTAAGCGTTGCAAGGCGCGTTTCACGGGGCGTGCACCAAAATCGGGATCAAAGCCAGCACGGGCAATTTGCGCAACGGCACTTTCGTCCACATGAAGCGTTACGCCTTCTTGAGCCAGCAAACCAGCAATGCCCTCTATCTGCAAGCGAACAATCTGCGCAATCTGCTCCTGCGTGAGCGGACGGAAGAGCAAAATCTCATCTATGCGGTTCAAGAACTCAGGACGGACTGTCTTCTTGAGCAATTCAAGCACGCCGTTTTCGGTCTCGCGCAACACCTGCGCCTGCTCCTCGGCATTCTTCTCCTCAAAGCCTTCCATTTGTGCCTGCACAAATTCACTCCCGAGATTGGAGGTCATGATGATAATCGTATTCTTGAAATTCACCACACGCCCCTTGTTGTCGGTCAGGCGGCCATCGTCCAATACCTGCAAAAGGATGTTGAAGACATCAGGGTGCGCCTTTTCGATTTCGTCGAAGAGCACCACGCTGTAGGGATGGCGACGCACAGCCTCCGTGAGTTGCCCACCCTCATCGTAGCCCACGTATCCAGGAGGTGCACCAACAAGGCGAGACACTGAAAACTTCTCTTGGTACTCGCTCATGTCGATACGAGTCATGGCATTCTCATCGTTGAAAAGATAACTTGCCAACGCCTTTGCCAACTCTGTCTTACCCACGCCCGTTGTTCCCAAGAATATAAACGAACCGATCGGACGCTTAGGGTCTTGCAATCCAGCTCGTGAACGGCGCACGGCATCAGCCACAGCCTCGATGGCTTGGTCTTGCCCAACGACACGGCGGTGGAGTTCCTCCTCCAAGTGGAGCAACTTCTCTCGCTCGCTCGCCAACATACGACTTACAGGAATGCCCGTCCAACGGCTCACTACGTCAGCCACATCGTCAGCAGTTACTTCCTCCTTTATCATCGCCGTTGCGCCCTGTCGCTCCTTGAGTTCTGCTTGCACGGAGGCGATTTCGTTTTCCAACTCCTTGAGTCTGCCATAACGGATCTCTGCCACCCGTCCATAGTCGCCCTCACGCTCTGCCTTTTGGGCCTCAAATTTGAGATGCTCCATCTCGGCTTTGGCTTGTTGAATCTTATCGACCAACGCTCTTTCACCCTCCCAGCGAGCCTTGTAGTCGGCAAGGTCTTCGCTCAGATGGGCAATCTCTTCATCGAGTTGTGAGAGCTTAGCTGTGTCGCCCTCTCTGCGAATGGCTTCACGCTCAATCTCCAACTGACGCAGACGGCGAGAAAGGTCGTCCATTTCCTCGGGTTGTGAGTCGCGCTCCATACGCAGGCGAGCCGCAGCCTCATCAATCAAGTCGATCGCCTTATCGGGGAGAAAGCGGTCGGTGATGTAACGATTAGAAAGTTGCGCAGCCGCAATCAACGCATCGTCTTGAATGCGCACTTGGTGGTGCGTTTCGTAACGCTCCTTCAGTCCACGCAGAATAGACACGGCATCTTCCACAGATGGCTCTTCGACCATCACAGTTTGGAAGCGACGCTCGAGGGCTTTATCCTTCTCAAAGTATTTCTGATACTCGTCCAAAGTCGTTGCACCGATACTGCGCAGTTCGCCACGCGCCAAGGCTGGCTTCAAAATATTGGCAGCGTCCATTGCTCCGTCGCTTTTGCCTGCTCCCACAAGGGTGTGAATTTCGTCGATGAAGAGGATGATACCGCCCTCGGCAGCGATCACTTCATTCACCACGCTCTTGAGCCTTTCCTCAAATTCTCCTTTATACTTTGCACCTGCGATGAGTGCGCCCATATCAAGGGAGAAAAGTTGTTTGCCACGCAAGTTCTCTGGCACGTCGCCACGCACAATGCGCTCTGCCAATCCCTCAACGATTGCCGTCTTACCTGTTCCTGGTTCACCAATGAGAATAGGGTTGTTCTTTGTTCGACGTGAAAGAATTTGCAACACCCGACGAATTTCCTCATCTCGCCCAATCACAGGGTCGAGTTTTCCGTTCCGTGCCTCGTCCACGAGGTTGCGGGCATATTTGCTCAAGGCTTGATAAGTTTCCTCGCTCGAAGCAGAGTCGGCTTTGCGCCCGCCCCGCAACTCAGCAATGGCTTGTTTCAGGGCTTCTTCGCCCACACCAGCATCTTTGAGCATCGTACTGGCAGTGCTCTTCACTTGGAGCAAAGCCACCAAGAGAGGCTCGAGTCCCACGAAGGAGTCGCCGTCTTCTCGGGCAACGTCCATCGCCCGTTGCATCACTGCATTGGCTTCTCTGTCGAGGTAGGGTTCTCCGCCCGACACCCGAGGCAAACTTGCCAATTCATGCTCCACAGCCGTACTTAGCACCTTCTCGTTCACGCCAAGTTTGCCTAAGAGATACTGCGTCACGTTTTCTCCAGCCTCCAACACCCCAGCAAGGAGATGTGTTGGCGTGATGGCTTGTTGTCCGCCAGCGTTGGCACGAGTCACAGCCTTCTGCACCGCTTCTTGTGCCTTAATGGTAAAATTGTTGAAGTTCATATCTTAATATTTTAGTTGTTACTATTATATATGGTGTGCCTGCCAAAGGAGGGAACATCTGACTTTGCCATCGCTTTGTTCCGCCTTGTCGCAGACACTAATCTTAACTCAAAGCTTTTGCCAAAGCCTCAAACAAGACATTTTGACCGAAATGAGGCGTTTTTCTTATGCATATAAGACAAAAAGTCAGTATTTTATAAAAATCTCCTCCTCTCCCAAACCTCCAAGAAAGGCAAGCAGAAAGCATAAATCCCCTTAGGTTGTCTCTTATTTGCACAGGAAACCCTCCAAACAAAACATCGCCTCTTTTCTTTCCCTCCTCTCCGCAAGAGCGACTGCGCTGAATACTATGCATATCGCATTAAATTGTTATATTTGCACAGACTAAAATGTACAACTCTTTATGACCGAAACTTATAAGCCTTATGCACTCGCACCAGAACCGCCCAGAAAACCATTTCGTTGGGGCTGGATTTTGGGAGGCATCGTGGTGGCGTTGCTCGTAGGCGTATGCGTAGCGCTATTTTTCCCCTTATCAACAAAAGGCAAAACGGTGTTTGTATATATAGACAACGATGATAACATCGACTCCGTCTATCACAAGACAAACGCCGTGGCAGAGCCTTATTCCTTGATGCCCTTGCGTCTATTGGCAACCGCTTTCGGTTATCCCGAGAACGTACGCCCTGGACGCTACGCCTTACCTTCAACAACAGGTAGCCTTTTCTTTTTCCGCACGCTCCGCAACGGACAGCAAGAGGCTGTACAGCTCACCATTCCCGTAGTACGCTCGATGGAGCAGATGGCAGAACGCCTCGGAGCGTCCTTAATGCCCAGTAAAGAGGAGTGGCTATCGGCATTCAACGACCCTGCACTCTTGCAAAAATATGGGGTCACAAAAGCCACTTTGCCTACCCTCTTTATTCCAAACACCTACCAAATTTATTGGACAACTACGCCCGAAAAATTCTTAGCACGTATGGCTAAGGAGAGCGAGAAGTTCTGGACAGACGAGCGCAAACGCCAAGCAAAAGAAGCGGGATTCACTCCAGCCGAAATTGTAACGATTGCCTCGATCGTGGAGCAGGAGACTGCACATACGCCAGAGAAGTCGGCTGTGGCTGGGATGTATATCAACCGTTTTCACAAAGGGATGAAGCTCCAAGCCGACCCTACTGTAAAATTTGCACTGAACGACTTTACTTTGCGCCGCATCCTCCTGGAACATCTCAAAGTGGACAGTCCGTACAATACTTATATGTATGAAGGTTTACCTCCTGGCCCTATTGGTGTGCCTTCCATTGAGAGTATCGATGCCGTGCTGAACTACGAGCGTCACAACTACCTATTTATGTGTGCCAAGGAGGACTTCTCAGGCTCGCACAACTTTGCTGAAACCTACACGGAGCATTTGGTCAATGCCAAACGCTACACCGATGCGCTCAATGCAAGGGGGATTAAGTAAAATTGAAACGCACAATCTCAACAACTGATATGAAGAAATTGTTATTCACGCTCTTCGTCGCTCCTTTGGTCTTGATTGGCTGTCAGCAGGGAGTGCCCGAAGCCAATCTGAAAACGAGTGCCGACTCTATGTTCTATGCCATTGGCGTGTCACAGTCGGCTGACAAAGGAACTCTCGGAAAGTTCTTGACACAGATGCAATCGGACTCTGCCTATTTGGAAGACTTCCTTGAGGGCTTGGCTTATGGAGTAGAGAAAAACTACGATGCGATGGACAAAGTCAAGGACACGGACGACAAGCAGGAACGCGCCTATGCCGTAGGCATCATGCAAGGGGTGGAATTTGCCTCTTTGCTTAGCCGTGTGGACTCTCGCCTTTTTGGCGAAGCAGATATGACTGAAGCGCACCGCAACTTCGTGGCTGGTTTTGCCGATATGGTACACCAGCAAGTAAAACTACAGTATGGCGGTCGCCCATTGGACGTCACCACAGCCAATAAGTTCAGCGAAGAATTGGGCATGCGCCTTGAAGAGCCACGCTTGCTCAAGGAGTTTGGCAAAGTGAAAACGGCTGGCGAAAAGTTTTTGGCTGAGAAACGCAAAGAGGCAGGCGTACAAGCTTTTCCCTCGGGCGTTCTCTACAAAGTCTTGACCCAAGGCACGGGTGCAAAACCTACGCTCAAGGATCGTGTGGCAGTGCGTTATACGGGCAAACTCATCGATGGAAAAGTTTTTGACGCCACTTCTCTCCACCCCAAGGTGCAGGCAGACACTTTCGGCGTGGCACAGGTAATTCCTGGCTGGACGGAGGCATTGCAACAGATGCCCGTTGGCTCGAAATGGGAAGTCTACATCCCTTACCGCCAAGCCTATGGCACACGCTCTTCTGGCGAAATTCAGCCTTTCTCTACTCTCATCTTCGAGGTAGAACTCTTGGGCATCGTGAAATAACGAGCCACCAAGTATTCCTATTATTAAAGACTCTTATCAATAATAACCATCTCCGCAAAACGTTTCGCTATGAGAAACCATGGAGATATAACACCTAACAAAACAATATGCAATTCAAAACTCTTGCCATTGTAACATTGGCATCGTTGAGCACCATGGGCGCTATGGCGCAGAAGAAGAAAGTGGGACGCAAGGTTACGCCTGCCTCTAAAATTGTGCCTGCTGAAAAGAAAGTACAACCAGTACCTGCCGACAGTTTTAGCTATGCCGCAGGACAATTCAACAGCGGTTCTCTCAAGCAGTTCTTAACCCAGAACCAGGGCGTTGCGGAGAGCGATTATGCAGAAGTAGCTCGTGGCTTGCAAGCCAACATTTCGGCTGAAGAAGCCAAGCGCATTCTCGCTTACGCAGCAGGCTTGCGCATCGCACAGATGAATAAGGAGAATGTACTCCCAGCCATCAATAAAATGGCAACTGGCGATGAGAAGGCAAACTTTGTCAATGAGTCGCTGTTCGTAAAAGGCTTGGTAGACGGTCTGACCAATCAAACACAGATGTCAGATAGCGCAGCGCAGGCTTATTTCATGCAACAACAGGAATATGTGAAGCAGGAAACTGTGGCTAAGAACCGCAAGTTCATCGCCGACTATGCCAAGGCTAATAAAGACGTGAAGCGCACAGAGTCTGGTTTGCTATATCGCATTTTGAAGGCGGGCACGGGTGTTGTTGCCACAGATACCAACACAGTGGAAGTGAACTACGAGGGTAAGCTCATCGATGGTACTATCTTCGATTCTTCCTACCAGCGTGGTCGCACCGCAGAGTTCAAGCCTTCGCAAGTGATCAAAGGCTGGACTGAGGCCTTGAAGCTCATGCCCGAAGGTAGCACTTGGGAATTGGTAATTCCAGCAGAGTTGGGCTATGGCGAGCGTGAGTCTGGTCCAATCCCAGCCAACAGCACTTTGATTTTCAAAGTGGAGGTAGTGAAGGTGAAGTAAGCCCAACGGTTTTACATTCTCCCCTCGCATATTTTTGACGATTATTCTAAAGACAAATGCGTCTTTTCCTTGAAAAAGTCCGCCTTGCCCTGCTCAAACGCTCGGGCAAGGCGGCTAACAAAAAGAGCTATGCCGCTTGGGCAGCCAAGGGCTATAACAATGTGCCACGCATTTCGTTCGTGTTTCAGACGCACAACAAGAGTGTGGCAATGGAACATCTTGTGCCGAAGTTGCGCAAGGTTGCAAATGCAGAAATCATTGTCATCGATGACGGGTCGGACATTGAACACACTGCACGCTTGGCACGTTTACTCACAGGAGCAAACGAGTTTCTCTTCCGTGCCAACGACTTGTATGAGAATGTGACTTACGACCGCTGTCTGCGCTTGGCGAATGGCGAGTTAGTGGCACTTCTGCAAGATGACGATGACTTCGAGAGTTTGCAATGGGTAGACGATGCCGTGCGACACTTTGAAGCGCATCCGAAGATGGTAATTTTGGGAGGTAAGAATGCTTTGGAGATGTATTTCGACGATGAGGCAAAACTTTTCGACAGTCGTGCCATCACGCCCAAGGCTGGGACGGACTTCTGTTATGCCATGGCTGTGAACCGTGCGCCGATGTGGGTGCGCCGTTCGCTCTTCTTGGAGCATCTCAAGCACATCGATTTCCGTCTTGCTCCCTTCCAGTTCGACGACGACGAACTCTGCGCTCGGGCATGGATGCAAGATTTGGAAGTGGGGTGGTACGACGCACAGTTTAAGTCGCTCACTGCTGGAGGTATGCGCCTTTGGAATCGGGCTTTCACCCAAGAGCAGATGGCACGCAATGGTCGCCTACTCTACGATATGTGTTCCTCCGAGCGCGAACTCCTCACCCAAAAAGTGGAGCAGGCACAGCAGACTTTGCAGTAAAGCTATGCAGATAAGCCACTATTAAACTTGGGAAAATTACACTTCTTCTAAATAGTATTGTCCGCTTAGAAGCAAAAACATCAACCGCCATCAAAGGTTTCAAAGCCTTGGTGGCGGTTGGTGTTGATAGTAGAAACGTGTGATAAGCCTCGCCACTTTCAAATAAGCTGTGCATAATCCAAAGCAAACGCTCAGCCCTTATCGCGAGTTTAGCACTTTGACAAGTCCTGCAAGGACGCTCGGCTACAAGGCAGTGCTTTAGAACGTGATGCTCGCACTATGGTAGGACCTATGGACTGTGCAAATGCTACTCAATTCCAACCTTTTCTGCTTATTGACAAAGTAGACAGAGGCACTGAATAGTTACATAAATCGCAATTCCTGTGCAGAGAAACTGTTCTCTCTGCGCAGGAATTTTTCTTTTCTCATGCAAGGATTGCTTCCTCCCTGCAGAGATAATTTGGATGGCATGCGCTAATATTTTCGATTAGAGGCGTAGGAAAGGTAGTGTCCTCAAAAGTGTTGGCGCATCAAAGTAAAAATCTCAAGCCTC
>JBHAFO010000056.1:0-2771 GCA_041856145.1 Alloprevotella sp. | reverse complement strand
GGCGCAAAGATATTCGGCAGGCGGTGTCAGCAAAGCCTTGTACCGCTCCGAGAGCGAACTCTGCCCAGTGGCAAGGAGGGCGCTCCATATACTTAGGAATAGAAGTATAGCTCGCATATCAATTCGCAGTTACAACATGTCCTGTGCCTTGGTACACTTCCAATGCCCCCTCCAAGTCTACAGCCAACACCGTGATATTCTCGTCCAACAAGCGTTCGGGGAGGTCGATGTAGACAATGCCCGGCGTTTCGTTCCAAGCCAACTTATTATATATCTTATAGGAGAGCGTTTCGCCACTACCCACTTCCCGAATGCGCTTGATGCGGTTCTTGATAGCTTTGAGCTGTATCTTCTCCACTGGGCGATAGGGCAAATAGAGATAGAGCGTTGTGCTATCGGCGTTCAGCGTAGTATAGCCGATGAAATAATCGCCTGCCACACCAGCCTGTGTCTTATAAATCGCCTCTGCATACTTCTTTGTCCAGCGTCCAAAAGCCTTGGCAATGTCGTGGTTTTCCTGTGGAAAAGTGCCGTCAGCCTTTGGTGTAAAAGCCAAAAGCATATTTCCACCCTTGCTCAAGCAATCGACAAAAGTGGTGAGAAGCATCTGTGGCGTTTTGAAGTTCTTGTCCTGCGCTTGATAACCCCAAGCATCGTTGATGGTATAGCACAATTCCCAATACTTCGCTTGCGGACGAACGCACGGCACGCCCACTTCGGGCGTGGCATAGTCGCCATAGCCCTGCAGGCGAGAGTTGATGATCACTTTAGGATTGTCCTTCCGCAACATTTCAACTATGCCCCGAGCGTTCCAAGTCGTAGCCGATTGCTCCCAATCGCCATCGAACCAAATCAAGTCGGGTTGCCAGCGGGTGTTCACCTCTTTGAGTTGCGAGAGATTGAACTTGCAGAAGCGTTGCCAGCGCAGGGAGTCGTTGGCAATCTCGTAGCGACGAATATTTTTCGTATGATTGGGATAGTCGGGGTGCGACCAATCGATGAGCGAATAGTACGCCCCAACCTTCAAACCCTCCTTTCGGGCTGCGTCCACAAATGGCGTAATCACGTCCCTGCGGGCAGGCGATGCTTTCTTGGCATTCAGCGCACTATACTTCGTGTCCCAAAGTGCAAAACCATCGTGATGTTTGGTCGTAATCACCGCATACTGCGCCCCCACGTCCTTGATCATTTTTACCCAATCGGTGGGCTGATAATCCTTCGCCGTGAAGAGTTTGCGCTGTGCCATATAATCGTCATAGCCAATCAGCTCATTATAAAACGGCCAGCTCTCAGCCGTCTGCCCAGAGGAGTAGATGCCCCAATGGAGGAATACGCCCAGCTTGGCTTCGCCGAACCATTGCATACGCTCCTCATATCCGGCTTGCGTCATTGCCCATTGCTGTGCCGATACCGTCAGCGTGGCAGAGAGCGAAAGCCCAAGGGCTAAAGTTTTAAGAGATGGTATCATAAGAATTTTATGTCTTTGTGGCAAAAGCTGTAGCAATGCTCGCCTCACAGCCTACCTCATTCTGCCACAAAGATAAACAGAAGCCACCAAAGACAAGGCGTTTGTCAAAGAGTTTGTTGCACCTTGAGGCGCAAGATCAAGCGCAAGTTTCTTTTCCTAAGCAGATATTTCCATCTCTCTGCGCCACAAAACCTCCCTTTTTGCTGAAACACTTTCTCCTTCCTGCGCCAAAATTTTCATCTGGAGCATAGGAAAAGTTTAAATCGCACTGCGACTTGAAAAATGTTAGTGCATACAGGCGAAAATATCAGTGCAAGAAAGGAAGTTCGGCGGCGCAAGGAGCGAGGAATGTCCTTGGAAGCAGTAAAATTTTCAGCCCAACCTGCAACTTTTCTCCCAATGCTCATCGTTTGAGCATCACGCACCGAACTTTGCACCATCAACTAATGAATAAAGTTCCGCTATATTATCATTTAACTATGGCAAGTCTTGTAAACTCAGTTCTGCGCATCGACAAAATTGTACTGCGCGATTTTCGGCGAGAACAGCTCGGCATCGTTTCTCCGACTAAGACGGGCGACACTCCCAACTATATCGTTACAAATGTGGAACGCCTCTCGGAGGCACAACTCCTTGAGCAGTTGGACGAATTTGCCTTCGTTCTGCTCGATGCAGACCCTTACGAAAAGTTGCACCAAGCAGGCAAGAGTTTGAAAGAAAGACGTTCGATTGTTTTCCAAACTTCTTGGGAAATCATTAAGTTTGGACAAAAATTTAAGCCTTATGCCAAGGATAAAATGGCGTTCGACAAAGTGATTTCTGCTTGGCTCAAGGCTTGGAATAGTTATACACGCAGAATGGTTTAACCCTCAAATATAAAAGTTATGCTCAGTTCTATCATTGGCGACATCGTTGGGAGTATCTACGACAAGCCACGCACCAATATTAAGACGAAGGATTTCCCGCTTTTCGCACCACAGTGCAAGTTTACCGACGACACCGTACTGACCTGTGCCACGGCTGAATGGCTACTGAATGGCGGAGATGTGGTTGTTTACTACGTGTGCTATGCCGAAAAGCGACCTTTTAGCGGTTACGGCAGTAGCTTCTTTCAGTGGCTACTTGAGGGACATCGCACAGGAAAATACGTGCCCTATGGGAGCTATGGTAATGGGAGTGCAATGCGTGTTGCGCCTATTGGTTGGGCTTTCGACACTGCAGAGGAAGTGCTCCGCATGGCAAAGATTTCGGCAGAATGCACCCATAACCATCCCGAGGGTATCAAAGGTGCACAAGCCGTAGC
>JBHAFO010000055.1:0-5936 GCA_041856145.1 Alloprevotella sp. | reverse complement strand
GAAAAGATGCGTCTTTGACAGACCTTTTCTGCGTCACGGCATAGATCAAGCAAAATTATTTGCTTGGTTCTGCTCGCTTGACTTGGGGAAAAGGTGCGTTTTTGACAGACCTTTTCTGCGTCACGGCATAGCTCAAGCAAAACTCTTTGCTTGGTTCTGCTCGTTTGACTTGAGGAAAAGGTTGTAACTTTGTGGTGCGTTAATTCTTATCAGCAATGAAACACGTCATTCTTTTCGGTGGGTCGTTCAGCCCTATACATAATGGACACATAGGCTTGGCACGTTACGTGTTGAGGCAGGGAATTGGGGACGAGGTTTGGTTGATGGTGTCGCCACAAAATCCGTTGAAGCAAAACAATAGTCTACTCGCAGAAACAGAGCGTTTGCGTCTTTGTCAAAAGGCTGTGGAGGGGGAGGAAGGTATCAATGTCACAGACTTTGAGTTTCATCTGCCACGTCCTTCCTATACTTGGAACACGCTCCAAGCCTTATCAAAAGCCTATCCTAATACGCAGTTTTCGCTACTCGTGGGAGCAGACAATTGGAATAGCTTTGCGCATTGGGCACATCCCGATGATATTTTGCGCAACCACCATCTTTATGTCTATCCCAGGGAGGGTTCGTCCCTCTCGACCGAAACACTTCCTCCCACCGTGCATTATTTGCCCGCTGCGCCCCTCTATCCCTATAGTTCAACGAAGATAAGAGAGCGATTGGAGAGAGGAGAAAACATCTCAGCCTTTGTGCCCAATGTTATTCTGCAAGATCTACTACGTCTTTACCCTGCAGATAAGGCAGAAAATCAGTGGACGTGTGAAAGATAAAGGAGAGGAAATTTCATAGTTCCAAATAAAAACGCTACTTTTGCAAAGCAAACTTTTCACCAGCCCGAGTAGCTTCGGGCTGTATTTTGGTAAGAAATTTATAAAGAAACATCCAATATAAATATGAACGTATCATTTGAAAAAAATGGCAACGTAAGCGGTGTTCTCACCATTCAGATTGAGAAAGCCGACTATGCTGACAAGGTAAAGAAATCGCTCAAGAACATTCGCAATCAAGCACAAGTGCCTGGCTTCCGTCCTGGTCACGCTCCTGCAGGCTTAGTAGATAAGCGTTTCGGTGCGCAAGTGAAGATGGAAGAAGTGAACAAGCTCATCAGTGACAACCTCTTTGGCTATATCCGTGACAACAAGTTGAATATGCTGGGCGAACCCCTCGCTGCGGAAGGTCAAGAGGCACAGGACATCGAGGCGCAAGACGAATTTACTTTCAAGTTCGACATCGCTTTGTCACCTGAATTTAAGGCTGAATTGAACGACAAGGACACTGTGACTTACTACGATATCGAAGTGCCAGAAGAGGAGGTTGAAAATGCTATCGCTCGCATGGCGCAACAAGCTGGTCGTCCTGAGTCTTTCGAGGAGTATCAAGAGCGTGACATCGTTCGTGGTAAGCTCGTAGAGCTTGAAGGTGGAGAGCCTAAGGCTGATGGTATCGTTATTGAGAAGGCTTCTTTGATGCCTGTTTACTTTGCCAATCAAGACCAAGCCAAGCTTTTTGAAGGCGCAAAGAAGGACGGCGTTGTGACGCTCAACCTTGCTAAGGCTTACGAGGGTCGTGAGGCAGAAGTTGCAACTATCCTCAAGATAGAAAAGGACGAGGTGGCTAATCACGCTGGCGACTTCGCTTTCACAATTGACGATATTTCTCGCATCGTTCCAGCAGAGCGCAACCAAGAGTTCTTCGACCGTGTGTTTGGCGAAGGCGTTGTAAAGAGTGAAGAGGAGTTGAAGGCACGTGTGAAGGAAGACCTCGCTAAGCAATTCACCAGCTCCAGCGACTACCGCTTCTTACAAGATGTTCGTGCTTATGTCATCAACAAGATTGGTCAGCTCGAATTCCCCGATGCGCTCCTCAAGCGTTTGATGTTGCAGAACAACCAAGACAAGGGTGCAGACTTCGTTGAAGAGAACTATGCCAAGAGCATCGAAGTGCTCACTTGGCAACTTGTGAAGGAGCAATTGGCTGAGGCTAATGGCGTGAAGGTTGAAGATGCTGACGTGCGTCGCTCAGCGATGGACTTCGCTCGCTTCCAGTTCATGCAATATGGTATGAACAACATCCCAGAGGAATATTTGGAGCAATACGCTGAGAACCTCCTCAAGGATCGCAACCAAGTGAACAACTTCATCGAGCAGGCTGTAGATACTAAGCTCATCGGTAAGTTGAAGGAGGTGGTAAAGCTCGAGCGCAAGTCTGTCTCTATGGAAGAGTTCAGCAAACTCGAAGCATAAGCTCTCTGCGCTACTTATTGAATAATTATCGGCGGTCAATGTCTTTGGAACATTGACCGCCGATTGTGTAATGAGACTTTTAAGGAATGAGTAGCCCTTTTACTCTTCCATTTTCTCTAAGTCGTCGGGGCTATAAATCTTATGACGAGAGTTGGATGGCAAGGAAGTGTTCGTTGCAGGTGTGGAGGAAGAAGAGGGCATGGCAGAAACAGCTCCTCCGTAGGTGCGATAACGCTCCATGATTGCAGTAACATATTCGTAAGTTTGACTACCAATCATATAGCCATACTTAACAACGGGGTCACGATAGTAGCGAGGCTGTTGGAGTCCCAGCACAAACATTCCCACATCGCCCCAAGAGGTTGGTTGCTTGCCATACTTCTTTGCCAAAGCCATAGCATCTCGGATATGTCCCACGCCTCCGTTGTAAGCTGCCAGCGTGAAGCGTAGACGTTCCTCTCCATTGGTAATGTCAGCGAATTGGCTATGCAGTTGTTGCAAATAGCGTGCGCCTCCCATGACATTCTCCCTCGGGTCGTGCACATTGTTCACTCCCATTGCTGTCGCTGTCGCAGGCATTAGTTGCATCAGTCCTCGTGCGCCAGCCCACGATACAGCTTGCGGGTCGAAAGCCGACTCTTGATACGCCACGGCGGCAATAAGTCGCCAGTCCCAGGCTATGGCACGCGCTGCCTCTTGGAAAAGCGGATCGTAAGTAGAAATAACCCCTTTCTCCCGCGAGAGGAAGGGCGCATAAACGTGGCGACGTACCATTGTGGAGGGGGAGGGGAGTTGCTTTGTGCGCAAGGTGGCTAAGACCTTACCGCCTTGCCACCATTGTGCCAATGCCTCGGACAGTTCTTTGCTCTCGGGACGAACAGCCCAAGTGCTATGCTTCTTCTTGTCCTCTGCACCCGCAGCCAAAAGTCCTTCTGAGCGGACAATTTGTTTTGGGAGTGGAAAGGCTATGATGTCGGCGCTTCCTGTTGTGAGCATCTGCAACATCTCTGTGGTATCGTGTGCCACCTCAATACGTAGGCGCAATCCCTCGCTCACAGCGAAGTGGCTGATCAGTTCATACTCATGCCCCAAAGAAATCCCTTGATAGTCGTAATAAGTGTCAGGTCCGCTGAGAGTCGTCACGATAAGTTCTCCCATTTCTTTGATTTGGGAGAAGTCTACACCCTCGGTTGAGGTAGTATTTTCTTTCGCAAAAGCCCCATTATCTTCTCGCTTCTCCGAATTTCTGCAGGAGGAGAGTAATAAAATCAGAGCTATAGGGTAGATATATGCTTTCAATGTTGTAATTTTGAAAGAGCAAAGTTACAAACTTATCAATGAAACACATCGTCCTTTTTCAACTTATTGAGGAAATGAGTGCAGATGAGCGCAAAAATCTGATGGCTGGCTTCAAGGAAAGTATTGAAGCTCTGCCTGCAACGATTCCAAATATCCAAAAGATCGAAGTTGGCTTCAACGAAAATCCCGCAGAGAGTTGGGATATGGCGTTGATAGGGGAATTTGCCTCTTTGGCAGATATTGAAGCCTACGCCAAGCACCCCGATCATGTCGCTGTGGCGCAACTTCTTAAAGGATATGTCAAAGGACGCAGTTGCGTAGATTGCTCATAAGAATGATAGTCCCTCACGATCTCGATACACTCACCTTTTCAATTCCTACGTTCAGCGATGAGCGTGGAACACTCTCCGTTGTGGACGGTCTTGCCGATGGGTTGCCTTTTGTGCCACAACGCATATTTTGGATTTACAACCTGCCTACGGACAGTCAGCGTGGAGGGCATGCACATCGTTCGTGCTGGGAGGCTTTGGTAGCTATCCAAGGGAGTGTGGAAGTGACCTTACGGAGCGCAACCGTTGAGCGCACCTTTGTGCTCGACTCGCCTACGCAAGGCGTGTTGATTCCGCCCGCAGTTTGGTGCGACTTGAAGCATTTTGCGCCCAACAGCATCTGCCTTTGTATGGCGTCTGAGCCTTACGATGCCTCGGGATACATCACAGAATTTCGGACAGAATGATAGAAGTGCGTCGGTATAGCCCTGCAGATAAAGCTGATTGGGATCACTTTGTCGATAAGTCGCGAGAGGGAACTTTCCTCTTTCGGCGCGATTTTATGGACTATCATAGCGACCGCTTTATAGATGCTTCTCTTATTTGCACAGTGGGCAATCGCTGGCTTGGCGTTTTGCCAGCTTCGGCGCATGCAGATAGCCGTTGTATTAAAGCGCATGGCGGTCTGACTTACGGCACATTGCTCACGACAACAGACGCTACGACCCAAGAAATTGCGCAGATGTGGCAAATTATTGCTACGACCTACCGTAAGGAAGGCTTTGAACTTTTGGAGATAAAGCCTACGCCTTATATTTATCATCGACAACCGAGTGAAGAAACGCCCTACTGCCTGTTCCGGGCTTCGGCACGGCTTGTGGCTCGCAACCTTTCTGCCACAATCGATTTAAGTCAGCCACTCTCTTTCTCCACTCTTCGACGACGCAAGCGCAACAAAGCCATAAGGCAGGGCTTGATCCTGCGTCACAATAGCCCTAACGGCTGGAAAGAATTTTGGCAAGTGCTCTCCGAAGTCCTTTTACGTCATCGCACAAATCCCGTCCATAGCGCAGAAGAAATAGAGCGATTGGCAAGGCTTTTCCCAAAGAACATTACTCTGCACATCGTTCACAAGGGCGAACAGTGCGTGGGAGGCTGTGTACTTTTCCTTACTCCACAAACAGCTCATGTGCAATACATCGCAGCAAATGCTGCTGGGCGAGAAGATGGCGCACTCGACCTCTTGTTCACAGACTTAATAGAGCAATTATCCAAGGCTTACCGCACTGCACCACTTTCTGCTCCTCGCTATTTCGACTTCGGCATCTCAACAGAAGAAGCGGGACAGGTGCTCAATGGTGGACTGATGCACCAGAAAGAAGGATTTGGTGCCCATGGCATTTGCTATGATACCTACCTCGTGGAGCTTTCCCAGTTGGAAATGCTCTCCCTGACAACCAACAACTCTCTTAACGACTCCCTATAATATGAGCGATAAAATCTCTGAAACATCCACGACCCTGCGCACCGAAGGACTTGTGAAGCGTTATGGCAAGCGCACAGTGGTCAATGACGTTGCCTTTGAGGTGAAGCAAGGCGAAATTGTAGGCTTGCTCGGCCCGAATGGAGCAGGCAAAACGACGTCTTTCTATATGACTACGGGCTTGGTAATCCCTAATGCTGGTCACATATATATGGACGATGAGGAAATCACGAACTATCCTGTGTACAAGCGGGCTAAGGCGGGGATTGGCTATTTGGCGCAGGAAGCCTCCGTGTTCCGCACAATGTCTGTGGAGGACAATATCGCATCGGTTTTGGAGATGACTGGCAAGTCGCGCGAGTATCAGAAGGACAAATTGGAAAGTCTTATTAGCGAGTTCCGTTTGCAGAAGGTGCGTAAGAACAATGGTAATCAGCTTTCGGGTGGCGAGCGTCGGCGCACTGAAATTGCCCGCTGTTTGGCAATTGATCCCAAGTTCATCATGCTCGACGAACCCTTTGCGGGTGTAGACCCTATTGCAGTTGAGGACATACAATATATTGTGTGGAAACTCAAAGACCGCAACAT